>JAEYOB010000699.1 GCA_023412175.1 Pseudomonadota bacterium
GTGCCGGAGGGCCGGATCGTCGCGCTGATCGGGCCGAACGGGGCGGGCAAGACGACCACCTTCAACCTGATCGCCGGGGTCTTCCCGCCCGACGAGGGGCGGGTGCATCTGAAGGGCGCGCCGATCACCGGGCTGAAGCCCAACCGCGTCTGCGCCGCCGGGATCGGCCGGACCTTCCAGATCGTCAAGCCCTTCGGGCAGCTGTCGGTCGAGGAGAATGTGATCGTCGGCGCGCTGGCCCGCGAACGGTCGGTGGCGGCGGCGCGCGACCACGCCCGGTCGGTGCTGGACCGGCTGGGTCTGGCCGATCAGGCCGCCCGCCCGGCGCGCAGCCTGACCCTGCCGGACCGCAAGCGGCTGGAGGTCGCCCGCGCCCTCGCCACCCGCCCGATCCTTCTGCTGCTGGACGAGGTTCTGGCCGGCCTGCGCCCGACCGAGGTGGACCGCATGGTCGAGGTGCTGCGCGACCTGAACCGCACGCACGGCCTGACCATCCTGATGATCGAGCACGTCATGCGGGCGGTGATGGCGCTGTCCGACCATGTGGTCGTCCTCGACCATGGCGAGAAGATCGCCGACGGCTCCCCGGCCGAGGTTACCGCCGACCCGCGGGTGATCGAGTCCTACCTGGGCGCGGAAAGCCTGTAAGGGCCTTTCCGTATCTTGCTGGCCTTCTCGCTACACCGATGCTTTGTTTCCGAAGAGCGCTTTCCGTGCATCCATTTTGCGCGTTATCAGGCGAAAATGCCTAAGAAAGCAGCTACTTGACGCTAATTAGATAACCTATCGAAACACTCTGTTAAAGAATCCCGGCCCATCCTTGTCGTATGCCGAACCGAATAAGACCAAACACGGCGACGACGGAAGATGGGGGAAGGGCATGAACTGGTACAACAATCTGCGCATCGGACAGCGGTTGACGATCGGCTTTGCCGCCGTGATCGTGTTGCTGGTGGTCAACGTCGGCGCCGCGATGGTGATGGCCAGCGGCGGTAAACAGATGGCGGGCAAGATTGCCGAGGTGCGCATGCCCACTGCGCTGGCGAGCGATGGGATCTATGCGAACGTCACGGGATCCCTGGCTGCCATGCGGGGCTTTCTGCTGACCGGAGGCGCGACGTTGCGTGCCGAGCGCGCTGCACATTGGGCCGAGATCGACCGTCTGCGCGCAGAGATGGACCGGTTGTCCATGGCGTGGACCGACGGATCCAACAGCCGCGACTGGGCCGAGGTGAAGCCGCTGCTGGATGAACTGCACAAAGCGCAGGACAGCTCCGAGGCGGTGGCAGTTGCCGGCGATCGGGAGCGCTCCATCAAAATCCTTGCCGAAGAGGCGATGCCGCGCGCGGCCAAGCTGAAGGTTCTGCTGGACGGCGGCAAGGACGCTGCCGGGCGGCCGGTGGAGGGCATGACGAGCCGTCAGCGCAGACTGCTGGAAACCGAGTCGTACGCCATGTCAGCCGCGGCCGACCGGCTGATGCTGATGCAGGCCACCATGCTGGCCTTGGGCTTGGTGATCGGCGTGCTGGCGGTGCTGCTGACCGCGCGCTCCATCGTCCGGCCGCTTTCCGCCATGACCGACGCCATGAACCGGCTGGCGGGCGGCGACTACGCCGCCCCGATTCCCGCGGTCGGGCGGCGCGACGAGGTGGGCGTGATGGCGCAGGCGGTGCTGGTCTTCAAGGACGGCATGGTGGCCGCCCGCGAGGCCGCCGAGCGTGAGCGCGCCGAACAGGCTGCCCGCGAGAGCCGCGCCCGTGCCATCGAGGAGTTGACCGGCCGCTTCGACCGGGACACTGGCGAAGTGCTGGGCTCGGTCTCCACGGCGGCGCTGCAGATGCAATCCACCGCCGGGCAGCTCTCCGCCAACGCCGAGCAGACCACGCGCCAGTCCACGGCCGTCGCGGCGGCGTCTGAGGAGGCATCCGCCAACGTCCAGACCGTCGCCACCGCGACCGAGGAACTGGCGGCCTCCGTGCAGGAGATCAGCCGTCAGGTCGCACAATCGGCGACCATCGCCGGTGAGGCGGTGGCCCAGGCCGGCAAGGTGGACGAATCCATGCGCGGCTTGGCGTCGGCGTCGGAGGAGATCGCCAAGGTCATCGACCTGATCATGCAGATCGCCTCGCAGACCCGGCTGCTGGCCCTGAACGCCACCATCGAGGCGGCGCGCGCCGGCGACATGGGCAAGGGCTTTGCCGTGGTGGCGTCCGAGGTCAAGGCCTTGGCCGACCAGACCACCCGCGCCACCGACGAGATCGCCGCCAAGGTCACCTCGATCCAGGGCGAGGCGCAGGGGGCGGTGTCGTCCATCGGCGCCATCATGGAGACGATCCGCCAGATCAGTGACGTTTCCGGCACCATCGCCGCGGCGGTCGAGGAGCAGCAGGCGGCGACCCAGGAAATCGCCCGCAACATCCAGCAGGCGGCCCAGGGCACGCAGGAGGTGTCCAGCAACATCGTCGGCGTCAACCGCGCCGCCACCGCCACCGGCGCCGCCGCGCATCAGGTGCTGGGTGCCGCCGACACGCTGTCGGACCAGGCCGGCGTGCTGAAATCGAAGGTGGAAATCTTCCTGTCCGCCGTGAAGGCTGCGTAGCAGGCCGGCCCTCTCCCAACCTCCTCCTGCCCTGCAGGGGGAGGCGCCGGGCGCGCTTACTGATAGGCCCGGTTCTGTGGTCCGCGGTCGTCGCCGACAGTGGAGGGGCAGGCCTGACGGTCGGAGGCCGGCGGGACGACGATGTGCAACTCCTGCGCCGTGTCCTCGTGCACCGTCAGCGAGACTGTCGGCGCCAGCACGATCTTGAACTCCGCCGCCAGCGTGCCGCGCGGATCGGCCAACAGCCGGGTGCGGAAACCGGGGTCCTGGGCCAGGCGGTGGGTGATCATGGATTCCACGTCCCTGCGTTCAAGCACGGTGACCTCCCGATTCTGTTGCGGCCCGATTTTGTTTGTGGTCTGAAGGATAGCATTGGCGGATGATCTGGGTCTTGCCGCTTTGTGTCGCAGCCGATCCGGATAGGCGTCTGGCGCCCGTTCCGGTTCGGTCGTAAGTTCCTCGGCAAGGAACGAAAACGCCCTGGGGAGGGAGACCGCATGCTGCCGCAAGGCGCAAGCTATGCCGAGATTTCCGAGCACTTCCGCTGGGAGGTGCCGCATCGCTACAACATCGGTGTCGACGTCTGCGACAAGTGGGCTGGGCGTGATCCCGACCGCACCGCGCTGATCTACAAGCGCCGCGACGGTTCGGTCGCCGAGTACAGCTTCGCCGACATCCGCCGAGAGTCCAACCGGCTCGCCAACCTGCTGCGCAGCCTTGGCGTCGCGCGCGGCGACCGCGTCGGCATCCTGCTGCCGCAAGCGCCGGAGACGGCGATGTCGCACGTCGCCGCCTACAAGATGGGCGCCATCGCCGTGCCGCTGTTCGGCCTCTTCGGGGTGGACGCGCTGCACTACCGCCTCGGCAACTGCGGCGCGAAGGCGGTGGTCACCGACGCCGTGGGGGCGGAGAAGATCGTGGCGCTGAAGGACCGGTTGCCCGACCTCCGGGTGGTGCTGTGCATCGACGGGCCGCTGCACGGTTTCCATGACTACCACGCGCTGGTCGCCCAGCAGCCCGGGGAGTTCGAGCCGGTGGACACGCTGGCCGACGATCCGGCGCTGATCATCTACACCTCCGGCACCACCGGCCAGCCGAAGGGGGCGCTGCACGCGCACCGCGTGCTGCTCGGTCACCTGCCGGGGGTGGAGGCGTCGCACGACCTGTTCCCGCAGCCGGGCGATCGCATCTGGACGCCAGCCGACTGGGCGTGGATCGGCGGGTTGCTGGACGTGTTGATGCCGGCGTGGCACCACGGCGTCACCGTCGTCGCCCACCGCTTCGAGAAGTTCGACGCCGAGGAGGCGTTCCGCCTGATCGCCGATTTCGGCGTGCGCAACGCCTTCCTGCCGCCGACCGCGCTGAAGATGATGCGGAGCGTCGAGGGCCCGCAGCCCCGGTTCACCTATTCCATGCGCTCGATCGCGTCGGGCGGCGAGACGCTGGGGACGGAGCTGCTCGACTGGGGGCGGCGCACCTTCGGGCTGACCATCAACGAGTTCTACGGCCAGACCGAGTGCAACATGATCGTCTCGTCCTGCGCCGCGATCATGCCCGGCAAGCCCGGCATCATGGGGCGTCCTGCGCCCGGCCACGACGTGGCGGTGATCGACGACGACGGCAACCGGTTGGAGCCCGGCCGTCTCGGCCACATCGCCGTGCACCGGCCCGACCCCGTCATGTTCCTGGAATACTGGGCCAACCCCAGGGCCACCGCCGACAAGTTCATCGGCGACTGGCTGGTGACCGGCGACCAGGGCGAGATGGACGGGGAGGGCTACATCCGCTTCATCGGGCGTGCCGACGACGTCATCACCTCGGCCGGCTACCGCATCGGCCCCGGCGAGATCGAGGACTGCCTGATCGCCCACCCGGCGGTGCGCATGGCCGCGGTGGTCGGCGTGCCCGACCCCCTGCGCACCGAGATCGTCAAGGCCTTCGTGGTGTTGAGCGAGGACGCGCAACCCGGACCGGAGCTGGTGAAGGACATCCAGGAGCACGTGAAGACGCGGCTGGCCGCACACGAGTACCCGCGCGAGATCGCCTTCGTGGACGCCCTGCCGATGACCACCACCGGCAAGATCATCCGCCGCGAGCTGCGCGACCGGGCGATCCGGGAGAAGGAAGGAAAGGGCTGAGCGCCGCACGGTTTCGGTTCTGATACGGCGGCGTCTGCGCTAGAGTGGCGCCCCGTTCCGGCCAGCCAAGACGCGCCCATGCTCACCGTCACCGACCTCGACCTGTTCTACGGCGACGCCCAGGCGCTCGACACCGTGTCGCTCGCCGTGGAGGCCGGCACCACCACCGCCATCGTCGGTGCCAACGGCGCCGGCAAGACGTCGCTGATCCGCACCATCTCCGGCATCCTCAAGCCCGCACGCGGCTCCATCCGGTTCAAAAGCAAGGAGATCGCCGGGCTGCCCAGCCATGTGGTCTGCGACCTCGGCATCGGGCAGGTGGCCGAGGGGCGGCAGATCTTCCCGTCGCTGTCGATCCGCGAGAACCTGGAGATGGGCGCCGTCATTCCGCGTGCCCGCGCCAGCGCCAGGGACACCTTCGCGCATGTGCTGTCGCTGTTCCCCCGCCTGGAGGAACGCCTGAACCAGGCGGCCGGCACGCTGTCGGGCGGCGAGCAGCAGATGCTCGCCATCGGCCGCTGCCTGATGGGCAAGCCCGAACTGATCATGTTCGACGAACCCTCGCTGGGTTTGGCACCGGCGCTGGTTCAGGAGCTGTTCCGCACCATCCGCGCGCTGGGCGAACAGGGCATGACCATCATCCTGGTCGAGCAGAACGTCGCCGCGTCGCTGAAGCTCGCCAGCCGCGCCTATGTGCTGGAAAACGGCCGCGTGGTGCTGTCCGGCACCGGCGAGGCGCTGCTCGCCGATCCGGCGGTCAAGCAGGCGTATCTGGGACTCTGATCGTCCTTGTTTGGAGAACAGTGAAGTCTCGAACCGGCGCGTTGTTGTCCGGCGGCGGCTCGCCACATCATGCCCGACACAAGGCGCGGCCCTCCCGGCCGCCAGGAGGTTCGGAATGATCACGGTTCGCAACAGGGACGAGCGCGGTGCGGTGAACATGGGCTGGCTGGACAGCCGGCACAGCTTCTCGTTCGGGCATTACTACGACCCGGCGCACATGGGCTTCCGGTCGCTGCGGGTCATCAACGACGACCGGGTGATCCCCGGTGCCGGCTTCCCGACGCATGGCCACGCCGACATGGAGATCGTCTCCTACGTGCTGGACGGCGCGCTGGAGCATAAGGACTCCCTCGGCACCGGTTCGGTCATCCGTCCCGGCGAAGTGCAGCGCATGAGCGCCGGCACCGGCATCCGGCACAGCGAGTACAACGCGTCCCGCAAGGACTCCGCGCACTTCCTGCAGATCTGGATCCTGCCGGAGCGCCGGGGCATCGCGCCGGGTTACGAGCAGACCGCGTTTCCGGAGGCCGAGAAGCGCGGCCGGCTACGCCTCGTCGGGTCGCGCGACGGGCGGGACGGCAGCGTGACGATCCATCAGGACGTGGACCTCTACGCCACCCTGCTGGACGACGAGGAGAGCGCGACGTTCGAGCTGCGCCCTGGCCGACATGCCTGGGTGCAGGTGGCGCGCGGCCATGTGCGGCTCAACGGCGTGACGCTGAAGGAGGGCGATGGCGCCGCCATCAGCGACGAGAGCGTGCTGACGCTCGACCAGGGCGTCGGGGCGGAGGTGCTGCTGTTCGATCTGGCGTAGAATGGGCGGGGCGGGGCTCAGGCTCCGCCCCCATCCCTGCTCCGGTTCGACAGGCGGATCCCCATGCGCCGGGCCTCGACCATGAAGGCACGGGTCATCTGCACGATGTCCGTGCGCCAGTAGAGCTGCTCCAGCGGGTCGTCGAGGAAGTCGTCCGGCAGCATGGCGTAGCAGTAGGTTTCCACCACCTTCTCCTCGGGCTTCCACGGGTCGGCGCCGTCGCGCCAGCCGATCATCCAGCCGGCGTGCCCGGCACCGATGGCCCAGCGTTCGAAGCGCGGCGCCATGGTGTTGGAATCGATGGGGTCCTCCACCGGCACCCGGTACACGGCGACAAAGCGCCGCACGTTGAGTTGCAGGCTCATCAGCAGTGAATCGCCGAAGGCGTCCACCTTGTAGATGCAGTCGGACGAGCCCGGCACGTGGCTGAACGTCACCTCGGCGCGCAGCAGCTCGGACAGGGCCTTCTCGGATGGCTCGCGCGCCAGCGGCGGCGATTCATGGTCCACGGCGCGCAGCGACTCCACCATGTCCTGGGTCAGGAAGCGGGTGACGCGGCTCTGCGCCTCGGCGATGGTCATGCGGGTCATGCGCCGTTAACGGCGCAAGGGGCGTTTTGTTCGGTCAGACGTCCCTGCCGGTCGCCGCCAGCCAGTCGCCGAAGGCGCGGTCCTCGTTCTGGATGTGGTTGATCAGCCAGCGCGACAGGAAGCTGTTGAGGAACTGATGGATCTGCGCATCGTCGGGATCGCCGGCGAACAGGTCCTGGATTGCCGCGGCCGCCCGGCGATGGCCGGCGATGTGGCGCTCGAAGCCGGGGTAGCCGGCCTCCCGCATGAACGTTTCCTCGTTGCGGAAGTGCATCTCGATGTAGGCCAGCAGGTCGTTCAGCAGCGTACGCATCCGGCGCGGGTCGAAGCCGTCGGCGCGCGCCTTGTTGAAGCGGTGCAGGATCTCGAAATAGTACCGGTGCTCGGCGTCGACCTCGTCGATGCCGGTCAGCAGGGCATCGGTCCAGCTTACTGTTTCCATGGCATCCCCGCTCCGCCGTCCTCGGACGAGCAGAATTCCTTGAGTTTGGCGGTGTTGGCGACGAACACCGCGGCGCCGCTCGTCCGCACCCCGATCGTGCGCAACTTGGCCAGCGCCCGCGAGAAGGTCTCCGGCTGCATGCCCAGGCGCCGGGCGATCAGGCTCTTCTCGAAGGGCAGTTCGAAGTGCACGTCGTGGCCGGATTCCGGGCAGAGGTTCAGCAGGAAGCTGGCGACCCGCTGCGGCGTCGAGCGCACGTGCAGGTGCTCGATCTGCTGGACGAAGCCGCGGATGCGCTGTGATAGGGCCTCGACCACACGGAACGCCACCTCGGGGTCGGAGCGCATGCCGGTGAAGAACTCCCTGGCCGTGAAGACCAGCACCCGCGTCGGCTCCACCGCTTCGGCGCTCAGCGGATAACGTGCCGATGCGAACATGTCGGCCTCGGCGAAGACCTGCCCCGGCTCCACCAGCGTCACCACCGCCTCATCGCCGTCCGCCGTCAGGCGGAACAGCTTCACCGAGCCGCTGAGCAGCAGGAAGAAACGGTCGGCCTGTTCATCCTGGAAGAACAGCGTGCCGAACCGCGGTACCGCCATCACGGAGGCGCTGGCCAAAAGCCTGCTCATGGTGGCCTCGGGCATGCGCCGGAACAGCGGCGCCGCGCGCACCATCTCCAATTCGTTGGGCTTCAAGCCCTTCTGGCGGTTCAGCATGGTGTCCCGCAGCGGTGGTCCATGGCGCTCGTTCTTCTAGACCCAAGCAATTGGGGTGTCCTGTGACCGTTCCACCCGCGGCCGAATGTCTCACGCGGGGGGGACGCTATGCCGAACCGCCGAGTGCCTATGCGGTGGGCGTCTGCTACATAAAGCGCCGCTTCAGTCACGTCCAGAGCCATGCCTGACCCAACCCTGATCCTTCTTCTGCTCATTGCGGCGTTCCTCGCCGGCGGCCTCAACGCCATGGCCGGGGGCGGCAGCTTCCTGACGCTGCCGGCGCTGATCTACGCTGGCGTGCCGCCGGTCGCCGCCAACGCGACCGGCACCGTGGCGCTGCTGCCGGGCTATGCCAGTGGCGCCTACGGTTTCCGCCACGATATCCAGCCGGTGGACGGGGTGAGCACCCTGGTGCTGTCGGCGGTCAGTCTCGTCGGCGGGGTGATCGGGGCGGCGCTGCTGCTGGTGACGCCGGACACCATCTTCAGTTCCATCGTGCCGTGGCTGCTGCTTGCCGCCACCGCCCTGTTCGCCTTCGGCACACCGCTGTCGCGCTGGCTGCAGGGGCAGGGCATCCACGGGCGCGGCGCCATGCTGGGCGGGCTGTTCGCCGTGTCGGTGTATGGCGGCTACTTCAATGGCGGGCTCGGCATCCTGCTGCTGGCGCACCTCAGCCTGTTCGGCCTGACCAGCCTCAACGCCATGAACGGGCTGAAGAACCTGCTGTCGACGGTGCTGACGGCCATCGCCGTGGCGACCTACGCGGCGGGCGGGGCCGTGTACTGGCCGCAGGCGCTGATGATGGCGATCGCCGCCATCGCCGGCGGCTACGCCGGGGCGCGGCTGGCGCGCCGCATTCCCGCAGCCAAAATGCGCCCGGCCATCGTCGCCGTCGGCCTGATCATGACCGTGCTGTTCTTCGTCCGCTGAGGCCATGGCTGACGCCGAACAGCCGGTCCCCGACATCGTGGCGCCGGGCCTGCGCGTTCTGTTCTGCGGCTTCAACCCCGGCACCCGTTCGGGCGCCGTCGGCCATAACTACGCGGGGCGCGGCAACCAGTTCTGGCGGCTGCTGGCGGACTCCGGCCTGACGCCGCGTCAGCTCGCCCCGGAGGAGGACCGCGGCATGGTCCAGTTCGGCCTCGGCTCCACCAACCTGGTGTCGCGCGCCACGCCGAGCGCCGCCGACCTCAGCCGGACCGAACTGCGCGCCGGGGCCGTGCCGCTCCGCCGCCTCGTCGAAGCATACCGGCCGCGGATCGTCGCCTACACCAGCAAGGGCGTGTATCTGGCGGCTTCCGGCCTGGACCGGGCGGAGTGGGGCCGGCAGCCGACGGGCCTGTTCGATGGCGTGGTGGATTTCGTGGTGCCGTCGCCCAGCGGGCTGGCGCGCCTGCCCTATGCGGAGAAGCTGCGCTGGTTCCGCGCCCTGTCCGAGGCCGCCCGGTAGGGG
>JAEYOB010000713.1 GCA_023412175.1 Pseudomonadota bacterium
CGCACGCGCGCCCTCGAAGGGGCTGTGGTCCGCGCCCTGTTCCCGAACGACCAGACCCGCCGCGCCTTCCTGCGCGCCGTCGGCACCTCGACCGCCATGGCGGCCATCGCGTCGGCGCTGCCGCTGGGCTTCGCGACGGACGCGCTGGCGCAGGGCGGCCCGCTGGAGAAGAAGGACCTCAAGGTCGGCTTCATCCCGATCACCTGCGCCACGCCGATCATCATGGCGCAGCCCATGGGCTTCTACGCGAAGCACGGGCTCAACGTCGACGTGGTGCGCACCGCCGGCTGGGCGGTCATCCGCGACAAGACGCTGAACAAGGAATACGACGCGGCGCACATGCTGTCGCCGATGCCGATCGCCATCTCGCTGGGCGCCGGGTCCAACCCGATTCCTTACACCATGCCGGCGGTCGAGAACATCAACGGCCAGGCGATCACCCTGTCGGTCAAGCACAAGGACAAGCGCGACCCGAAGCAGTGGAAGGGCTTCAAGTTCGCCGTGCCCTTCGACTACTCGATGCATAATTACCTGCTGCGCTACTTCCTGGCGGAGCATGGGCTGGATCCCGACACCGACGTGCAGATCCGCGCGGTGCCGCCGCCGGAGATGGTCGCCAACCTGCGCGCCGACAACCTCGACGGCTTCCTCGCCCCCGACCCGGTGAACCAGCGCGCCGTCTATGACGGCGTCGGCTTCATCCACACGCTGTCCAAGAGCATATGGGACGGCCATCCCTGCTGCGCCTTCGCCGCCAGCCGGGAGTTCGTCACCACCATGCCGAACACGTATGGCGCTTTGCTGAAGGCGATCATCGACGCCACCGCCTACGCCCGCACGCCGGAGAACCGCAAGCAGATCGCCGAGGCCATCGCCGGGCAGAACTACCTGAACCAGCCGGTCACGGTGGTCGAGCAGGTGCTGACCGGCACCTTCGCCGACGGCCTGGGCAACGTGGTGAAGGAGCCCAACCGCATCGATTTCGACCCCTTCCCCTGGCAGTCCTTCGCCGTCTGGATCATGACGCAGATGAAGCGCTGGGGGCAGGTCAAGGGCGATATCGACTACAGCAAGGTCGCCGAGGAGGTCTTCCTGGCCACCGACGCCGCCCGGCTGATGAAGGAAAACGGCCTCACCCCGCCGGACGCCACCTACAAGCCCTTCTCGGTCATGGGCAAGCCGTTCGACCCGACGAAGCCCGACGACTACCTCGCCAGCTTCGCCATCCGGAGGAGCTGAGCCATGGGATCGATGCGCGCGCGGAGCGCTATCCTCTCGGTGGCGATCCTTCTCGGCTTCGTGCTGGCCTGGCACTTCGCGACGCTTCCCTCGGCCGGCACCCAGGCGGTCGATCCGGAATACGCCAAGCTGCTCGGGGCCGCGGCGGCGCAGGGCCAGAAGTCGGCGTTCCCCACCCCGGCCGAGGTGGGGGCCGCGCTGTGGCGGCACGTCAGCGACCCCTTCTACATCCGCGGCACCAACGACATGGGCATTGGCATTCAGCTGCTCTACTCGATCGGCCGCGTGATGACGGGCTATCTGCTGGCCGCCCTGGTGGCGATCCCGCTGGGGTTCCTGATCGGCATGTCGCCGCTGGTGTACCGGGCGCTCGACCCGTTCATCCAGGTGCTCAAGCCGATCTCGCCGCTCGCCTGGATGCCGCTTGCCCTCTACACGATCAAGGACAGCGCGGTGTCGGCGATCTTCGTCATCTTCATCTGCTCGATCTGGCCGATGCTGCTGAACACCGCCTTCGGCGTCGCCTCGGTGCGCAAGGAATGGCTCAACGTCGCCCGCACGCTGGAGGTCGGGCCGGTGCGCCGGGCCTTCAGCGTCATCCTGCCGGCGGCGGCGCCGACCATCATGACCGGGATGCGGATCTCCATCGGCATCGCCTGGCTGGTGATCGTCGCGGCGGAGATGCTCGTGGGCGGCACGGGCATCGGCTACTTCGTCTGGAACGAGTGGAACAACCTGTCCATCCCCAGCATCGTCACCGCGATCCTGCTGATCGGCCTCATCGGCATGGCGCTCGATCTGGCGCTCGCCCGCCTCACCCGCCTCGTCACCTATCCCGAGTAAGGCCCCGAGGAAGATGATGACCGAACGCCCCCTCATCAGCGTGGAGGGTCTCGCCAAGCGTTATCCGGCCCCGGCCGGCAAGGGCGAGACCACCGTCTTCGAGAACCTCTGGTTCTCCGTGCACCCCGGTGAGTTCGTCTGCCTGATCGGCCATTCCGGCTGCGGCAAGACGACGATCCTCAACGTGCTGGCCGGATTGGAACAGGCGTCGGCCGGTGCCGTCATCGCCGACGGCCGCGAGATCACCGGGCCGAGCCTGGACCGCGCGGTAATCTTCCAGGGCCATGCGCTCATGCCCTGGATGAGCGTGCTGGGCAACGTGGCCTTCGCGGTGCGTTCGCGCCAGCCGGACTGGCCCAAGGCGCGTGTCCTCGAACACGCCCGGCGCTACGTCGAGCTGGTCGGGCTCGCCGGCTCCGAGGCCAAGCACCCGGCCCAGCTCTCGGGCGGCATGAAGCAGCGCGTCGGCATCGCCCGCGCGCTGGCCATCCAGCCCAAGATGCTGCTCATGGACGAGCCGTTCTCGGCGCTCGACGCGCTGACCCGCGGCATGCTCCAGGACGAGGTGCTGCGGCTGTGCCGCGAGACGCACCAGACCACCTTCATGATCACGCACGACATCGACGAGGCGATGCTGCTCGCCGACCGCATTGTGCTGATGACCAACGGCCCCGGCGCGCGCATCGCCGAGATCGTGGTGAACACGCTGCCGCGCGACCGGACGCGGCATGAGATGCACCGGCACCCGCACTACTACCGCATCCGCAACCACCTGCTGGACTTCCTCGTCGACCGCTCGCGCGACTTCGCGCGGGAGGCGGAGCTTGGCGGGTGGGACGCGAAAAACCCGCCGGAGGTCAGGCCCGGCGAGGCCGAACCCAGTCTGGCGGTCAGAAACGCCGCGCCCGAGAAGGCGCGTCCCACCCCCCACACCGACGTCGCATGAGGATCGAGACCATGAAGCGCGAAGAAGTCACCGAGAAGATCCTGAGCAAGAAGCGCCTGAAGGGCCTGACCTGGGCGGAGATCGGCACCCGCATCGGCGGCTGCTCGCCGATCCTGGTCACGGCGGCGCTGCTCGGCCAGATGAAGCTGACCAAGGAGCAGGCGGCGGTCGCGGCCGACCTGTTCGAGCTGGGAGAGGAGGAGACGCTGCTGCTGCAGGAGGTGCCGTACCGCGGCTCGCTGCCCACCGCGGTGCCGACCGACCCGCTGATCTACCGCT
>JAEYOB010000835.1 GCA_023412175.1 Pseudomonadota bacterium
GTGTAGAGGGCGACGCCCATGCCCTTGATCATGTTGCCGACCATGTTGCCGATGCTGCTGGCATCGCCGGCGGCGCTGGCGCTGACCCCGTTCAGGGCCATGACGAAGCCGACGACGGTGCCGATCAGGCCGAGCATGACCAGCGCGTTGGCGATCTGCCGGATGAAGGTGATGCGGCCGAACAGCCGCAGCTCCAGCGACCGGGTGGCGCTGCTGCCGCCGGCCGACAGGGCGTGGCGGTAGTGGTCGAGGCGTCCGCCCTCGCCGCGCTCGATGCAGTCGAGTTCGGTGGTGAGCTTCTCGACGCGCCATGCCGTGGCGGCCAGGCCGACCAGGAACAGGGCGAAGATCATGGTGCAGATGTAGCTGGTGTCAGTCTCGACGATGACGTCAACCCAGCCGTTGATCCATGCCAGCACCAGCCCGGCAAGCCCGAACAGGTTGATGGCGGCGAAGCGACTCCACAACAGCCACTGGTTCATCGGCGTCACCTTCGCCGTATTTCGGGATGAAGGCGCGGATGCCCTTCTCCGGCATGAACCCACAGCCTTATGCAAAGGTTCCGTCGCCGCTTCCGGGGAAAATCAAACCGCATCCCGGCCTGCTCCGGAACTTCCCGAGGCGCCCCGCGGTTGCTTGGGCGCCACTGTCCTTACTTGGCACCACGGAGGACTCCATGCAGATCCGTGAGATCATGACCAAACAGGTCGAAACGGTCGCCCCCGACACCTCGCTGAAGGAGGCCGCACGCATGATGCGCGACGCCGACATCGGCTTCCTGCCGGTGGGCGAGAACGACCGGCTGGTGGGGACGCTGACCGACCGCGACATCGCCATCCGCGCGGTGGCCGACGGAAAGGACCCGAGCAGCGTCACGGTGCGCGATGCCATGAGCGCCGGCACCGACTACGTCTTCGAGGACCAGGACACTGCCGAGGCTGCGACGATCATGTCCGAGCGGCAGGTCCGCCGGCTGCCGGTGATGAACCGCGACAAGCGTCTTGTCGGCGTCGTGGCGATCGGCGATCTGGCGACCAGGACCACCGATGACGATGTGGTCGGCCAGACCGTCGAGGACGTCAGCCAGCCGGGCAAGGGCAAGCGCTGACGGCGTAATCCGGCCGGGTTCCGGCGCACCCGCTCGGACGGGCCGCGCCGGAACTTTTTTATGCCCACGTTGTTCTTGTTATGTTCTATTCAGCAAGGAGGACCCACCATGGGCAGGCAGGATCCGAAGACCGAGCGCGAGCAGCCGAAGGCCGGTGAGGGCTTCTCGAACCGCGACAAGGCGCCCGAGGACTGGGTAACCGGCGACGAGCCGATGACCGGCGCGCAGGCCTCCTACCTGAAGACGCTGAGCGAGGAGGCGAAGGCGGACTTCGACCCGAAGCTGACCAAGGCCGAGGCATCGAAGCGCATCGATGAGCTTCAGGACAGGACCGGGCGGGGGCAGTAGGGGCGCCCCCCTCCCCTGCGCAGCGGGGGAGGGGATCGAAGCGGCAGCGGCTACGCCATCTCCTCGGCGTAGTGGCAGGCGACCAGCCGGCCGTCCACCTCGCGCAGCGCCGGCACGTCCACCGCGCAGTTGTCCCGCGCGTGCGGGCAGCGGCGGTGGAAGGGGCAGCCGGGGGGCGGGTTGAGCGGCGACGGCAGCTCGCCCTTCGGCACCACCCGCTCGGCCCGCAGCTCCGCGTTCACCCGCGGCGTCGCCGCCAGCAGGATGCGCGTGTAGGGATGGCGCGGCCGGGCGAACACCACCTCCTTGGGGCCGTGCTCGACCGGACGGCCGAGATACATCACCATCACGGCGTCGGCGATGTGCCGCACCACCGACAGATCGTGGCTGATGAACAGGTAGGCGAGCTTCAGCTCCTCCTGGAGGTCCATCATCAGGTTCAGCACCTGCGCCTGGATCGACACGTCGAGCGCCGACACCGGCTCGTCGGCCACCACCACGCGCGGGTTCAGCATCAGCGCCCGCGCGATGGCGATGCGCTGGCGCTGGCCGCCGGAGAACATGTGCGGGTAGCGGTCGATCTGGTCGGCGCGCAGGCCGACCTTCGCCATCATCGCCAGCGCGCGCTCGCGGCGCTCCTTCTTCGGCAGGCTGGTGTTGACCACCAGCGGCTCGGCCAGGATCGAGCCCACCGTCTTGCGCGGGTTCAGCGAGCCGTAGGGGTTCTGGAACACCATCTGGACGGTGCGCCGCAGCTCCTTCAGCTCGGCCGCCGAGCGCCCGACCACATCGCGGCCGTCATAGAGCAGATGGCCCGAGGTCGGCGGCTCGATCATGGTGACCGAACGCGCCAGCGTGGACTTGCCGCAGCCGGACTCGCCGACCACCGCCAGCGTTTTGCCGGCCTCCAGCCGGAACGACACGCCGTCCAGCGCGCGCACCGTGGCCATGGGCTTGAACAGCCCGCGCCGCACCGAATAGTGCTTGCGCAGGTCCATGGCCTCCAGCACCACGGGGGCGGATTCGGCCGTCGGCGTCGTCTGGGTCACGGGAGTCTTGGTCTCGCTCATTCCGGCGCCCCCCACATGTCGCCGCCCAAGGGGTAGTAGCAGCGCGCCAGCCCTTCCGGGTCCGGGAACAGCGGCGGGCGGAGCGTGCGGCAGTCGGTGCGCGCGAAGCGGCAGCGCGGGTTGAACAGGCACCCCTCCGGCCGGTCGCCGACGCCCGGCACCACGCCGGGGATGGTCGGCAGCCGGCGGCGGTCCAGCGCCCGCTCGGGCAGCGCATCCAGCAGCGCGCCGGTGTAGGGGTGCTGCGGCCGTTCGAACAGGTCGCCCGCCGCGCGCTCCTCCACCTTCTGGCCGGCGTACATGACGACGACGCGGTGCGCCGTCTCCGCCACCACGCCCATGTCGTGCGTGATGAGGATCAGCGCCATGCCGCGGTCCTTCTGGAGCTGCACCAGCAGGTCGATGATCTGCTTCTGGATGGTGACGTCCAGCGCCGTGGTCGGCTCGTCGGCGATCAGCAGGCGCGGGTTGCAGGCGATGGCGATGGCGATCATCACCCGCTGGTTCATGCCGCCCGAGAGCTGGTGCGGGAACGCCGACAGGCGGCTTTCCGGGGCCGGGATGCCGACCTGCTCCAGCAACTCGATGGTGCGGCGCTTCAGCGCCCTGCCCGACAGCCCCTCGTGCACCTTGAGCGTCTCCATGATCTGGAAGCCCACGGTGAAGCAGGGGTTGAGGCTGGTCATCGGCTCCTGGAAGACCATGGCGACGTCCTTGCCGGTGATCTTCCGCCGCTGCGAGGCGGAGAGCGCGCGCAGGTCGCGGCCGGCGAAGCTCAGGCGGTCGGCCACCACGCGGCCGGGCGACGGGATCAGGCCCATCACCGCCAGCGAGGTCACCGACTTGCCGGAGCCGGATTCGCCGACGATGCCGACCACCTCGCCCTCGTCCACGGAGAGGTCGATGCCGTCCACCGCGCGGAAGGTGCCGGCGCGGGTGGTGAACTCGACGGACAGGTTCTGGATGTCGAGAAGGGGCATGGACTTAACGCTTCAGCTTTGGGTCGAGGGCGTCGCGCAGACCGTCGCCCAGCAGGTTGAAGGCGAGCACGGTGACCAGGATCGCCACGCCCGGCCACGTCACCACCCAGGGGGCGCGTTGCAGGTATTGCAGCGACGAGGCAAGCATGGTCCCCCATTCCGGCGTCGGCGGCTGCGCGCCGAGGCCGAGGAAGCCCA
>JAEYOB010000841.1 GCA_023412175.1 Pseudomonadota bacterium
ACCCCGGCCAGCTCGGCGGCGCGGGCGTTGGCGAAGGCCACCGTGCCGTCGGCGCGGCCGATGGAGACGCCGACCGGGCTCTGCTCCAGGATGACGCGCAGCCGCCGTTCGCTGTCCAGCAGGTCGCGCTCGCGCGCCTTGATGGTGGCGACGAAGAACTGGAAGGCGCGCGCCATGTCGCCGATCTCGTCGCGGCCCCGCGTCGGGATCGCGACTGGCTGCCCCGCCTCGTGCGCGGTCATCGCGGCTTGCAGCAGACGCAGCCGCCGCACCACGTTGCGGTGGATGTAGAGGAAGATGGCGAGTGCACCGAGGATGGAGGCCAGCGCCATCCCGACGATCGCCCGCTCGCCCTCGCGGATCACCCGTTCGAACTCGGTGGAACGGCTGGCGATGTCCTGCTCGATGCCGAGGAAATAGTCGGACACCGAGGCGACCAGCCGGTCGGAGACGTTCTGGTTGCGCGTCACCGCACCCTTGACGGCGCGCTGCAGCGCGATCTCGGCCTGCCGGCTGGCGAACAGGTTGCGCTCGCCCAGGCCGAGCGCGGTCAGCTCGCGGTGCAGCGGTTCCAGCCGCTGCGACAGCACCGGCGGCAGCCCGGTCAAAGGCCACGCTGCCTCGTTCAGCGCCGTCAGGTAGTCCTGGCGCAGGCGCTCCACCTTCGCCTCGTGGTCGGCGCGGGCGCTGGCCAGCATGACCACCATGGCGTGGCTGGCGTGAACGGCCCAGCGCTGCACGCCGCGCTCCAGACCGGAGGCCTCGGCCGGCCCGTCGGCAAGCGCCTCCTCCTCCAGCGTCCCGATCACCCGGCGGATGCGGCCGTCCAGCTCGATCACCCGGCCGACCAGCACCCCGGTCTCCGCCGTCACGGCGAGCTGCCGCTCGACCTGGGCGTTGAGGGTGCGCAGGTTCTCCAGCAGTTCGGTCTTGCGGCGCTCCAGCTCGGCCAAATCGGCGTCGCCGCCGCTGCGCCCGCGCAGCCGGTTCATCAGGTCTTCCAGCAGGTCGATCTGGTCGCCGATGCGCGCCATCACGGCCTCGCGCACCGGCTGGCTCTGCACCGCAACCAGCGCCGGGGCGTTGGCGGCGATGGTGCCGCTCTGCTGCGCCAGCTGCGAGGCGCTGACGAGGCCCGGCACCTTGGCGGTGGCGACCTGCTCGAACCCGTCGTGGAACTGGGAGAACAGCGAGACGGCGACAAAGCTGGTGGCGGCGGTCAGGCCGCCGATCACCGTCAGACCCGCCAGGATGCGGAAGGCAACGCCGAGCCGAGGAAGCTGCATGAAAAAACCCTAGCACGGCGCA
This sequence comes from Pseudomonadota bacterium, assembly GCA_023412175.1. Classification (GTDB taxonomy): domain Bacteria; phylum Pseudomonadota; class Alphaproteobacteria; order Azospirillales; family Azospirillaceae; genus Azospirillum. Next base: position 1,309 of record JAEYOB010000841.1, read on the forward strand.
TCCAGGGCGTGCAATTCGTCACACCCCCGAACCCCCGGCGCGCTTGACCGGCCGGGATTGCCCGGACGATCCTGAAGACGCAACCGAAGCGGAGTGCGCGGCATGCGCTGGAAGCCCTTCCTCGTTCTGGTGGCGGCATGCGCCGGGCTTCTGGCGGCACGCCCAGCGGCGGCCGAGAGCATGGCGGCCGAGAGCACGCTGGAGCGCGTGCGTGCGGCTGGGTTGGTGCGTTGCGGGGTGGCCACCAGCGGCACCGGCCTCGCCTCGGTGGACGCGCAGGGACGCTGGCAGGGCTTCTTCATCGACATCTGCCGTGCCGTGGCGGCGGCGGCCACCGGCAGCATCGAGAACGTCGACTTCATCGAGACCAGGGCGGCCAACCGCTTCCGGGCGGTGCGCGACGGGGTGATCGACCTGACCACCGACGGCGCGACCTGGACCCGGCACCGCGAGGCGACGCAGGGCATAGCGTTCCCGGTCGTGTACATGTTCGACGGCCAGGGCTTCATGGCGCACCGCTCGCTGGGGGCAAAGCGCCTGTCCGACATCCGCACGGCCAGCGTCTGCGTCATCGAGGGCACCACGACACAGCGCAACCTGAATGCCTGGATCGCCGCCACCGGGACCAAGCTGACGGTGCGGACGGTCGGTTCGACCGAAGGGGCGTTGAGCGCCTTCTTCAACCATCATTGCGACCTGTTCACCAACGACCGCACCAGCCTGTTCGCCCAGCGCCTGCTGAACGCCCCCGACGCCGCCGACTACGAGATCTTCCCCGAGGTCATCTCGAAGGAGCCCCTGGGCCCGACCGTCAAGGCCGGCGACCGCGTCTGGGCGGAGCTGGTGCGCTGGGTGGTGTATGCGCTCATCCTGGCCGAAGAGAAGGGGATCACCGCCGCCCAGGCCGCCGCCCCGCCCGAGGACCTCGACCCGGAGGCGCTCCGCCTGCTGGGCGTGACGCCGGGTCTGGGCCAGGCATTCGGCCTCGACGATCTGTGGGCGCGGCGCGCCATCGCGCAGGTCGGCAACTACGGCGAGATCTTCGAGCGCCATCTCGGCGCCGGTTCGCGCCTGAAGATCGACCGCGGCCCCAACGCGCTGTGGAACAAGGGCGGCCTGCTCTACGTCCCGCCGCTGGGGGGATAACGTCATCCCGCATCGCGCCGCTTCAAAAGCGCGCCGCACGCCGCTATGGTGGCGCCTTCTCGGGTGCAGCACCCGCTCCAGCACGAGTCCCCGATCCCGCGATGACCATTCCCAACACCTTCCGCGCCGGGCCGGACGAGCACGGCCATTTCGGCATCTACGGCGGACGCTTCGTCGCCGAGACGCTGATGCCGCTCATTCTGGAGGTCGAAAAGGCGTACAACGCCGCCAAGGCCGACCCGGAGTTCCAGGCGGAGATGAAGGAGCGGCTGAAGCAGTACGTCGGCCGCCCGAACCCGCTGTATTACGCGGAGCGGCTGAGCGGGCAACTCGGCGGCGCCAAGGTGTATTTCAAGCGCGAGGAGCTGAACCACACCGGCGCGCACAAGATCAACAACTGCATCGGGCAGATCCTGCTGGCCCGGCGCATGGGCAAGACCCGCATCATCGCCGAGACCGGCGCCGGCCCGCACGGCGGGGCGACGGCGACGGTGTGCGCGCTGTTCAACATGCCCTGCGTCATCTACATGGGCGAGGTGGACATCGCCCGGCAACAGCCGAACGTGTTCCGCATGAAGCTGCTGGGCGCGGAGGTGGTCTCGGTCACCTCGGGCGCCCGCACGCTCAAGGATGCGATGAACGAGGCGCTGCGCGACTGGGTGACCAACGTCGCCGACACCTATTACCTGATCGGCACCGTCGCCGGCCCGCACCCCTATCCCTCCATGGTCCGCGACTTCCAGTCGGTGATCGGCGACGAGGTGCGCTGGCAGATGCAGGAGCTGGAAGGCCGCCTGCCCGACTCGCTGGTCGCCTGCGTCGGCGGCGGCTCCAACGCCATGGGACTGTTCCATCCGTTCCTCGACGAGCAGAGCATCAAGATCGTCGGCGTCGAGGCGGCCGGGCACGGCATCGACAAGGGGCCGGACGCGCACGCCGCCTCCATCACCGGCGGCCGGCCGGGCGTGCTGCACGGCAACCGCACCTATCTTCTCCAGGACGAGGACGGCCAGATCCTCGAAGGCCACTCGATCTCCGCCGGGCTGGACTATCCGGGCATCGGGCCGGAGCACTCCTGGCTGCACGACATCGGCCGCGTCGAGTTCGTCAGCGCCACCGACCAGGAGGCGCTGGACGCCTTCCAGCTCTGCGCCCGCACCGAGGGCATCATCCCGGCGCTGGAGTCGGCGCACGCGCTGGCCGAGGTGGTGAAG
>JAEYOB010000857.1 GCA_023412175.1 Pseudomonadota bacterium
CTTCGGATTTTGCCATGGCGCTAAGGTGGGGAAGCCGGGGGCGTTGGACCAGGGCTTGAAAGGACGTCCCGTCACTCTCCGCGCAGCCGCCTTGTCCACGCCGACAGCCCGGTCGGCAATGCTGCCACCTTGCCCCACACCGCCTCGCCCTTCAGAGAGCCATCGGGGTTGAAGGACGAGGCTGACGAAGGTCAGCCGCCCTTCATCTTGATCCAGCCGGCGGTGGCGCTGTCCATGGTGTTCTTGTGGGCGATGAACCAGTCCGGCAGCGCCTCGCGCACATAGCCGCGGGCGAGCGGGAGGTTGCCGGCGGCCAGCCGCTTCTCGATGCCCTCCAGCTCCAGCCGCACGCGGTCGTGCTCGTGCTTGTGGATGGGGTAGGGCGGGAAGCCGTACTGACGCATCAGCTCCTCCTCGTGCAGGAGGTGCTCGCGCAGATGGGTGGCCAGTGCGGCGAAGAGGGCCGGAAATTCGGCGTCGTCGGCGCTGCCGCACGCGGCCAGGAGTTCCACGAACTCCTGGTGGTCCGTGTCCATGACAGCGTTGCCGACCTTCAGGCTGTCGTCCCAAGTCAGGGTGGGCATAGGTGCTCCGAACGGGAATTCGGCGCGGACCCTACCACCCTGACGTGGCGTCCTCTTGACCAATATCAAATCCGGGGCGGTCAGCCGGCGGTTTCGAGTTCGTCGAGGAAGCCGCGGATCACCCCCAGACCCTTCTGCCAGAACGCCGGGTCCGAGGCGTCGAGCCCGAAGGGCGCCAGCAGTTCCTTGTGGCGCAGCGTGCCGCCGGCTTCCAGCATCGTCAGGTAGCGCTGGGCGAAGCCGGCATCGGCCTCCTGGTAGACGGCGTACAGCGAGTTCACCAGGCAGTCGCCGAACGCGTAAGCGTAGACGTAGAAGGGCGAATGGATGAAGTGCGGGATGTAGGCCCAGTAATTGCGGTAGCCCTCGTCGAAGCGCAGCGCCGGGCCGAGGCTGTCGGCCTGCACGGCCATCCAGATCTCGCCCAGCCGCTCCGGGGTCAGTTCGCCTTCGCGGCGCTCGGTGTGGACGCGGGTCTCGAAGTCGAAGAAGGCGATCTGCCGCACCACCGTGTTCAGCATGTCCTCGACCTTCGAGGCCAGCATGATCTTGCGGCGCTTGGGATCGGTTTCGCTGTCCAGCAGCGCCCGGAAGGTCAGCATCTCGCCGAACACCGAGGCGGTTTCGGCCAGCGTCAGCGGCGTGTCCGACATCAGGTGCCCCTGGCGTCCGGCGAGGATCTGGTGCACGCCGTGCCCCAACTCGTGCGCCAGCGTCATCACGTCGCGCGTCTTGCCCTGGTAGTTGACCAGCAGGTACGGGTGGGCGCTGGGCACGGTCGGGTGGGCGAAGGCGCCCGGTGCCTTGCCGGGGCGCACCGGCGCGTCGATCCACGCGTTGTCGAAGAAGCGCTTGCCGTGGGAGGCCAGCTCCGGCGAGAAGCGTTCATAGGCGCCGAGCACGAGGTCGCGCGCTTCATCCCAGCGGATGGTGCGGTCGGTGTCGTCGGGCAGGGGCGCGTTGCGGTCCCAATAGTCCAGGTGCGTCTGGCCGAACCACTTGGCCTTCAGCGTGTAATAGCGGTGCGAGAGGTCCGGGTAGGCTTGCTTGACGGCGGCGACCAGGGCTTCCACCACCTCGTCCTCGACGCGGTTGGACAGGTTGCGCGCGGACACCGGCGTCGGGTAGTTGCGCCACTTGTCCTCGATCTCCTTGTCCTTGGCCAACGTGTTGGTGACCAGCGCGAACAGCCGGATGTTGTCGCCCAGGACGCGGCCGACCACTTCGCCGGCCTCGCGGCGCACCGCCGCGTCGCGGTCGGACAGCTTGTTGAGGGCTTCGGCGCAGGTCAGTTCCTTCCCGCCCATGGGGAAACGCAGGCCGGCGATGGTCTCGTCGAACAGCCGGTTCCAGGCGGCGCGGCCGACCACGTGCTTTTCGTGCAGCAGCCGCTCCAGCTCGTCGGAGAGCTGGTGCTCGCGGTAGAGGCGGACGTCGCGGATCCACGAGGCGTAATGCGCCAGATCCTTCGAGGCGCGCAGAAGGCCCTGCAGCGCGTCCTCCTCCAGCCGGTTGATCTCCAGCGTGAAGAACACGAGGTGGGTGGAGATGCCGTTCACCCGCTCCTGCGCCGACTGGTAGAACTTGCCGATGGCCGGGTCGGCCATGTTGCCGGAATAGACCAGCCCGGCGTAGGACATGGCGCGCGACAGCACCTCGTCGATGCGCTCGTACTCGCGCACCGCGCGGGCGAGATTGTCGCCGTCCAGCTCGGCCACGCGGCCGGCGTAGGCATCGTGGAAGGCCTTGGCATCGGCTTCCATGCGCGCGAGGTCGGCCTTCAGCTCGGGCGAATCCATCCCCGGATAGAGGTCGCGCAGGTCCCAGCTGGGGAGCGGGCCCAAATCGGGGCCGGCGGAAGTGTCCAGGGCGGCGCTGCGGATCATGCGAGGTCCTCTTGGGGGATAGCGGTGACCTTCCCGATATAGGCGGAGCGGCCGGAGATGGAAAGACGCCGCGACGTTTGCCCCGCCCCGTGGTTCTCCAGGGTGAGGATCAATTGGATGGAGTGCACACGATGCGCACGCTGAGCCTGGCCGCCGCCGTGGCCGGATCGCTTCTCCTGCTGGCGCCCGCAGCAATGGCGCAGCAGCAGGACCAGGGCTGGCGGGGGACGCTCGACCAGCTGAACCGCACCGTCAATCCCGACTCCCAGCAGCGCGACGACAGCCGCGACCGCGGCTCGTACGATGACCAGTACGACCGCCGCGACCGGCGTATGGAAGGGTCGTCGGGCAGCTCGTCGGGGCGGAGCGACCGGGCCTCGTCCGAGCTGCGCCGCTATTCCGACGAGGATATCCGCGACCGCTGGAGCCGTCTGAGCGACGAGCAGCGGCAGTTGCAGCGCGACCGCCGCGCGCTGGAGGAGGAGATGGACCGCCGCGGCATGCGGCGTTAGGGG
>JAEYOB010000045.1 GCA_023412175.1 Pseudomonadota bacterium
GGTCAGGCCAAGGTGCCGGGCGCCACCGGTGTGTGGCGCGACCTCACCGACAACGTCAACGCCATGGCCGCCAACCTGCCCACCCAGGTCCGCGCCATCGCCGAGGTCGCCACCGCCGTGACCAAGGGCGACCTGACGCGGTCCATCACCGTCGAGGCCTCGGGCGAGGTCGCGGCGCTGAAGGACAACATCAACGAGATGATCCGCAACCTCAAGGACACGACCTTGAAGAACGCGGAGCAGGACTGGCTGAAGACCAACCTCGCCAAGTTCACCCGCATGCTGCAGGGCGAGCGCGATCTGGTCACCGTCTCCAACCTGATCCTGTCGGAGCTGGCGCCGCTGGTGCTGGCGCAGCACGGCGTGTTCTACATCGCCAACACCGAGGAGGAGGAAATCACCTTCGACCTCGTGGCGTCCTACGCCTACAAGACCCGCAAGCACCTCTCCAACAGCTTCCGGCTGCGCGAGGGGCTGGTCGGGCAGTGCGCGTTCGAGAAGCAGCCGATCCTGCTGACCAATGTGCCCAACGACTACATCCAGATCAACTCGGGCCTCGGCGAATCGCCGCCGATGAGCATCATCGTGTTGCCCGTCCTGTTCGAGGGCGAGGTGAAGGCGGTGCTCGAACTGGCGTCCTTCAGCCTGTTCAGCGAGACCCATCGCAGCTTCCTCGACCAGCTCATGGAGTCGATCGGCATCGTGCTCAACACGATCGCCGCGACCATGCGCACCGAGGGCCTGCTGAAGCAGTCGCAGCTGCTGACCACCGAGTTGCAGAGCCAGCAGGAGGAGCTGAAGAAGACCAACGACCGGCTGGAGCAGCAGGCCACCTCGCTCCGCCAGTCGGAGGAGATGCTGAAGTCCCAGCAGGACGAGCTGCGCCGCACCAACGAGGAACTGGAGGAGAAGGCGGAGCTGCTGTCCCGCCAGAAGATGCAGGTCGAGGCGAAGAACCGCGAGGTCGAGATGGCCAAGCGGGCGCTGGAAGAGAAGGCCGAGCAGCTGGCGCTGACCTCCAAGTACAAGAGCGAGTTCCTGGCCAACATGAGCCATGAGCTGCGCACGCCGCTGAACAGCCTGCTGATCCTGTCGAAACTGCTGTCCGACAACCCGCAGGGCAACCTGAACGACAAGCAGATCGAGTTCTCGCGCACCATCCACGCCGCCGGGTCCGACCTGCTGGCGCTGATCAACGACATCCTGGACCTGTCGAAGATCGAATCCGGCACGGTGTCCATCGAGGTGGGCGACGTCCAGCTCCCCGACATGGTGGAGCACCTGGAGCGCTCGTTCCGTCAGGTGGCGCAGAACAAGAAGCTGTCCTTCAGGATCGACGTGCACGAGGACGTACCGAAGATCATCCGCACCGACGAGAAGCGTCTGCAGCAGGTCATCAACAACCTGCTCGCCAACGCCTTCAAGTTCACCGACGCCGGCCGGGTGACGCTGGGCATCGCGCCGGTGCCGGAGGGCTGGGATGCGCAGAACGGGGCGCTCGCCGGGGCGGAACAGGTGCTGGCCTTCTCGGTCACCGACACCGGCATCGGCATCGCCGAGGACAAGCAGCGCATCATCTTCGAGGCGTTCCAGCAGGCCGACGGCACCACCAGCCGCAAGTACGGCGGCACCGGCCTCGGCCTGTCGATCAGCCGCGAGATCGCGCAGCGCCTCGGCGGCGAGATCCGCGTCGTCAGCACGCCGGGCGAGGGCAGCACCTTCACCCTGTACCTCCCGGTCCGCCTGGAGCAGGGCGTCGAGAAGGCGGGCACGCATCCGACGCCCGTCGCCCCGGCGGCCGAACGCTTCGTGCTGGCGCAGACCGACCACCACGACGATCGCGAGGCCCTGACCGGGAACGACATGGTCATGGTGGTGGTGGAACCGGAGGCCGCAGCGGCCCGCTCGATCATGGAGCTGGCCCGCGGGAAGGACTTCAAGGTGGTCCTGTCGCAGACCGGCAACGGTGCCATCCCGCTGATCCGCAAGGTGAAGCCCAGTGCGGTCACCATCGACCTGCATCTGCCGGACATCGACGGGCTGGCGCTGCTCGAACTGATCAAGCACGACCTGGAACTGCGGCACATCCCCGTGCACGTCATCGCGCCCGACGAGAGCCGCCACCGCTGCCGCGACGTCGGCGCTTTCGGCGTCACCACGACGCCGGTGGATCCGCAGAAGCTGGGAGCGGCCTTCACCGCGCTGCGCGGCGTGGTGGCCCGCGACCTCATGCGGGTGCTGATGGTGGTCAACGACGGCGATCTGCGCGCCGGGCTGGCGGGCCTGATCGGCGGTGCGGACGTGCAGGTCACCGAGGCCGGCTCGGTCAAGGAGGCGCAGCGTGTCCTGGAGAAGGAGCCCTTCGACTGCGTGGTGCTCAGCTCCAGCCTGCCGCGCTCGGCCATGCTGCCGCTCATCGAGCGGATCCGCGACAACAACCCGGCGCTGCCGGTGGTGGTCTACCTGAAGAAGCCGCTGACCGACGCCGAGGCGGAGAAGCTGGACGTGCTGGGCCAGAGCGTCCTGCTGCGTCAGGCGTCCACGCCGGCGGAACTGCTGGACGAGACCGCCAGGCTGCTGCACCGCCCGCTGTCCAACCTGACGCCGGAGGACCGGCAGACGGTCGAGGCGCTGCGACAGGACCGGAGCGCCCTGTCCGGCCGGACCATTCTGATCGTTGATGACGACATCCGGAATATCTTCTCCATGACCAGCGTCCTGGAGCAGCATCGGATGAACGTCCTGTTCGCCGAGAACGGCCGCGACGGCATCGAGCTGCTGAAGGCCAACCCGCAGGTGGACGTGGCGCTGGTCGATGTCATGATGCCGGAGATGGACGGCTACGAGGTGATGCGGGAGATCCGCGGCATCGAGGATTTCCAGCGGCTGCCGGTCATTGCCGTGACGGCGAAGGCCATGCAGGGCGACCGCGAGAAGTGCCTGGAGGCGGGGGCGTCCGACTACATCGCCAAGCCGGTCGAGGTCGACCGCCTGCTCGCCACGCTGCGGGCGTGGCTGCATCGATGATCGCCGCCTCGGGGGATACCGGGGCGTTGGGCTTCGGGCATGACACGCGGGCGAGCGTCCTGCTCGTCGACGACGATCCGCACAACCTGTTCGCGCTGGAGCAGGCGTTGGCCTCCCTCGATGTCGACGTGGTCAAGGCCGCGTCGGGCGAGGAGGCCTTGCGCCACATGCTCAAGCGCGATTTCGCGCTGATCCTGCTGGACGTCCGCCTGCCGGGCCTGAACGGCTACGAGGTGGCGTCCCTGGTGCGCCAGCGCGAGCGCAACCGCAACGTCCCGATCATCTTCCTGTCGGGCGTGGACAAGGAGGAGGTGCACCTCTTCCGCGGCTATTCCGCCGGGGCGGTGGACTACTGCCTGAAACCGGTCGATCCGACCATGCTGCGCTCCAAGGTCGCGGTGTTCGTCGACCTGTTCAACAAGTCGTGCGAGTTGCAGCGGCAGGTCGCCATCAAGCAGAAGCTGCTGGACGACAACATCCGCGCCAACGCCGAACGGCGGATGGCCGAGCAGGCGTTGCGGCTTGTCGAGGAGAGGCAGGCTGCCATCATCCGCTCGCTGCCCATTGCGGTGTACAGCGTGGATCTCTCCAACGCGGAGGCCGGCGGCATCGCCGGGCCGCAGTTCGTCGGCGACACCATCCGGGCCCTGTGCGGTTTCCTGGCGCAATCCTTCGCCGAGACGCCCGACCTGTGGCGCACGCGCATCCACCCGGATGACGTGAACCGCGTGCTCACCGAGAAGGCGGCGGCGCTGGCGTCCGGTGCCTTTACCATCGAGTACCGCTGGCAGGCGGCCGACGGCGAGTACCGCCACATCCTCGACCAGGGCGTGCTGGTGCGCAGCAGCGGCGCCGGAAATGGCAACGGGCGCGAACTGGTCGGCACCTGGCTTGACATCACCGACCGCCGCAAGGCCGAGCAGCAGCTCGCCCAGGTGCAGAAGATCGACGCGCTGGGCCAGCTCACCGGCGGCATCGCGCACGACTTCAACAACATGCTGGCGGTCATCATCGGCAACCTGGAACGGGTGCAGACCCAGCTCCAGGGTGGCGACGCGAAGCTGGTGATGCGCGTGGACATGGCGATGCAGGGGGCGCTGCGCTGCTCCGACCTGACGCGCCAGCTTCTCGCCTTCGCACGGCGGCAGCCGTTGCGGGCGGCGCCGCTCGACGTCAACGGGCTGGTGCGGGACATGATGCAGATGTTCCACCGCACCCTGGAGGACGAGATCGCCATCCAGACCAACCTCGATGCCGACCTGGGCACACTGGTGGTGGACCGGGCGCAGGCGGAGTCGATGCTGCTCAACCTGGTGGTCAACGCCCGCGACGCCATGCCGGACGGGGGCACCATCACCATCGGGACCGGCAACCTGACGATCGGCGACGGCGAACACCAGTTCCCCGAGGCGCCGCCCGGCGACTATATCCAGCTTTCGGTGGCGGATACCGGCACCGGCATGCCGCCCGAGGTGCGTGAACGCGCCTTCGAACCGTTCTTCACCACCAAGGAACTGGGCCGCGGCACCGGCCTCGGCCTCAGCATCGTCTACGGTTTCGTCAAGCAGTCGGGCGGCGCCATCCGCATCGACAGCGAACCGGACAAGGGAACCGCCATCCGCATCGTGCTGCCGCGCTCGGCCCTGACCGTGCAGAAACCCGTCCTCACCCTGGCGGATGAGGCGGAGTGCCCGCCGGCCAAGCCCGGCGAGACGGTGCTGCTGGTCGAGGACGACCACGGCGTGCGCGCCGTGGCGGCGGAGGAACTGCGCGACCTCGGCTACACGGTGATCGAAGCACCGCACGCCAGGGCGGCTCTGGACCTGCTGGGGGAAGGGGCGCGGCCTGACATCCTGTTCACCGACATCGCCATGCCCGGCGGCATGAACGGCTTCGACCTTGCCGCCAACGCGGTGGCGGGGCGGCCGGAGTTGCGGGTGCTCTACACCTCCGCCTATCCGGAGTTCGCGCTGGCCCGCAGCAGGGAGGTGCGCGTCGAGGCGCCGCTTCTCCAGAAGCCCTATTATCGGCATGAACTGGCCCGCTCCCTGCGCGTCCAGCTCGATCAACCGCCGGCAGTCCCCAAGGCTGCACCGGCAAGCAACGAGGTGACGGCGCACTGACGCAAGGCGCCGGGTTTTGATGAAGGACGACGCTATGCCTACACGGGTGCTGATCATCGAGGACGAGCCGCTGATCGTCCTTGACCTGAAGGCCATTCTGGCGGAACTGGGCTGCGAGGTCTGCGCGGTCGCCGGCACCGCCGAGGAGGCCCTGACGGCGGCCCGGCGCGACCGCCCGGACCTGATCCTCGCCGACATCCGTCTGCCGGGGCCGGTTGACGGCATCGACGCCGTGAAGGCGATCCAGGCGCAGGCCCCGATACCGGTGCTGTTCGTCACCGGCAACTGGCGTGAGCTGCGCGACCGTGGCCTGCCCGACGCCATGGCCATCGGCAAGCCCTATCTGCCTTCGGTGCTGCGGCAGGCCATCCAGACGGTGATGGGCAATGGCCGGTGATGCCGGTCCGCCGCAGGGCAATGGCCGCAGCGCCCTGCTGGGCCGTCGCGACAAGCTGGTCGGCTACGCCGCGGTGGCCTGCCTGGGCGTGGTGGCCGGCGTGTTTGCCCTGTTCGCCGCGGCAAGTTACGAGCGCGTGGTCGCCCGTGCCGAGCAGCAGGTGCACGACACCGCCTTCTTCTATGCCGACCACGGTTCGCGCATGTTCGAGGCGGCCGACCTCGCGACCAGCGAGGCCATTGCTGCGCTGGAGGGTGATCCCTGGGACAAGGCGGCGGCATCGCGCCGCGCCTCCCAGGCCCTGCAACGCCTGAGCGACCGCTTTCCCTACACCGACGCGCTGTTCCTGACCGACGAGGAAGGGCGGATCCGCCTGGTCAGCAACAGCTTCCCGGCGCCCGAGGTGGACGTTTCCGACCGCGAGTACTTCACCTCCCATCGCGACGGCCGCAAAGGCCTGTACGTCAGCCGTCTGCTGATGAGCCGCACCACCGGCAACCCCGGTTTCGTGCTGAGCCGGGGTATTTACGGGGATCACGGAGAGTTCCGCGGCATCGCGGTGACGATCATCGCCACCAGCTACCTCTCGGAATTCTACCGGTCCATCAGCCTGCCGTTCGCGCCGACCATCTCGCTGTTCCGCGCCGACTTCCAACCGCTCGTGCGGCAGCCGGGGAACGCCGATCCGGTCGATCCGGGCCCGGTGCTGGGGCAGGGGTTGATCCGCAAGGCCCTGACCAATTCCCCCTCGACGGATCTGGCGACGGTGTCCGGCAAGGAGGACGGCGAAGACCTGATCCTCGCCTACGCGAAGATCGAGCATGTGCCGCTGTACGTCAGCGTCGCCATCGACCGGGCGGCGTTGCTCCGGGTCTGGCTGGACGAATCGCGAGTGTCCGGCGTCATGGCGGTGGTGGCGCTGGCGGCGCTGGGTGCGCTCACCATCTTCGTCTTCCGTCAGGCGCGCCGTGACGAGGTCGCGAAGCGCCTGCTCGAGAGCACCGTGGAGGCCCGCACCTCAGACCTGCGCAGCGCCAACCGGCAGCTTGAGGTGCTGGTGCAGGAGGTTCACCACCGGGTGAAGAACAACCTGCAGGTCATCTCCAGCATGTTGCGCCTGCAATCCCTCCAGATGAGCGACGAGGGCGTGCGCAAGGCCCTGCAGGACTCGGTCAACCGTGTTCACGCCATGAGCTTGGTGCACGAGATGCTGAGCGAGGCCGGCGACCGCAACGGCCTGGAATTCCGCGATTATCTGAACGATCTGACCGAGCAGCTCAAGGAATCCTACGGCGTCACCGAGCGGGTGAGAATCGACATCGAGTGCGGCGATCTCACGCTCGACATGACCCAGGGCATCCTGCTGGCGCTGATCGTCAACGAGATCTTCTCGAACGCGCTGAAGCACGCCTTCCCCGAGGGCCGCCCCGGCGTGCTGCGCATCGCCTTGCAGCGGCATGGCGCATACGCCCGGCTGACCATACGGGACGACGGCATTGGCCTACCGGCCGGTTTCGACTGGCGCAAGGCAAGCAGCCTGGGCTTGCAGATTGTGCAGTCGCTGGCGGCCAAGCTCGGCGGCGAGGCGTCGCTGACCACGGCCGGCACCACCTGCTTTACCCTGACCTTCCCGCTCGGCAACTCGCCCGCCGATCCTGTGGACATGCCGTCCGACGTGGTCGCCGCGTTCTGAAGCGATCTCCCTGGGATGGGGAGCCCCAGCCCCGTGGGGGCGACGGATGGTGTTTGCGCGCGTTTGCTGCGTGTCGATGACTTTTCCGGATGCCTTTCAGACGATTTCCCAGGATCCCGATGATGATGCGTCGCCGGTCCACAGGGGAAATTACCGTCCGGAGCGCGGATATAAGGATTCAATATAAAAAGCTAACAAAAATCTATAGCAATAACGAAACGATTTTTGAGCATTAACTCCTATTAAAGAGGATATAACGCTCAACGCCATACCTTCCGAACAGGCTAGCCCAATTGGTTGACAGATTGCCGCACATGCGCTTTTTTTGTCTGTAATAAGGGTGTGACCAAAAATTATTTTAGTTAAAAGCAGGTCCCGTCCTTGGTCCAGGTAGTGGAGAACCCCATGCGCGCTCTATTGATCGAACCGGACGATGTAATTGCGGCCGCCATTGGCCGTCAGCTCGCCAGCGGAAAGATCAAGTTTGACCGGATCGATATCGGAGAGATTCGGCAGATATTAAGGGAGCAGGGGGGCGACGCCATTAACTATGACGCCATCATTGTCGGTGGTGTCGAGTTTCCAGTGGATTGCGTGGCGGCGTTGCGCAGCGGACAGGTCAACGGCGCCATCCTTTGCCTGATCGACCGGCGCTGCGCGACGACGACCGTCGACGTGCTGCGCGCCGGTGCCGACGATGTGCTGGTGAAGCCCGTGGTCAGTTCGGAGATCCGGGCACGGATCGAGGCCACCCGCCGCCGGGCCCATGGACTGACCAGCAATGCCGTGCGTGTCGGACGTCTCACGGTGTTCCTCGATGGCCGGGATCCGGAAGTGGGCGGCGAGCGCCTGCGGCTCAGCCAGCGCGAGCACGCCATTCTCTCGGTGCTGGCGCTGAACCACAGGCGGGTGGTTTCGAAGGAGCATATTTACGAGGTCGTCTACGGCCTGTCGGGCACGGCTCCTCTGGACAAGGTCATCGACGTCTATATCTGCAAGCTTCGCAAGAAGATTGCCGGCGTGACGGACGGTGGGAAGTACATCGAGACGGTGTACGGCCGCGGGTACAAATTCGAGGCGCCTGCCGATCAGGCCGACGACGGAATGGGTCATCCCCATCTGGGGATTTCAACGCTCAAGAGGCCCCTGAACGCAGCCGCCTTCACCATCATGCCGCCGGTCGGCGCATCCGAATACGGGCCGCGACTGATGGCGGTCGGCGGCTAAGTCTTCCCATCCGGAAAACCGGCGCCATCCGGCGGACGTCGCGCGGCGAGACCAAAGCGCCCGGAGAGATCCGGGCGCTTTGACGTTTTTGCAAATCATTGTCCAAGTATAATAAAAATCCGGGAAAATTTGTTCTTCTTCAGTGTTGCCGGCGCCAATTCATGGAGGCGTGGAAGTGCCGTTATTTTTTACCTGGGCTTAAACCGGGTTCGGCACAGTCTGGGTGTCGCCTGTGCGCCCGCTAAGAGATCGGGATGGCCCGCGCAGGATGGCCCCGGCGTCAGAAAGGCGCTCTGCATCTCACGAATGGAGATACCCATGGCCTCGATCATGACCAATGCCTCGGCGATGACCGCCCTGCAGACCCTGCGCCGTGTCACGACCGACCTCGACACGACCCAGGACCGCATCTCGACGGGCCTCAAGGTCAACAACGCCAAGGACAACGCCGCCTACTGGTCGATCGCCACGACCATGAAGGCCGACGTCGCCGGCTTCAAGGCGGTCAAGGAGTCGCTGGAGCTGGGTTCGGGCACCACGAACACTGCGTCGGTGGCGTCGAAGAACATCGTCGAGAACCTGCAGACCCTGAAGGCCCGCGTCATCGCCGGCCAGACCAACGGCGTCGACAAGACGCTGATCCAGAACGACGTCGATCAGCTGGTGAAGCTGGTCAAGGGCGCGGCGGCCGATGCGTCGTTCAACGGCGACAACCTTCTGCGCGTGACCTACTCGAACGACGGTACCGCGAAGGACCGGAACGTGTCGATCCTGGCCTCGCTCAGCCGTACCGACGACAACGTCGATCCCAGCTACATCGAGTTCGAGCGCCAGGACATGCGCGTCGAATCGATCGTCGGCAAGGCGACCATCGAGCAGCAGGTCGACTCGACGAACGACCTCAAGGCGTCCGTCGGCATCAATCTCGGGGCTCCGGACACCACCTTCATCGACGGTCAGAATCTGGGGCTCACCACCATGACCCTGACCATCACCAAGGAGGACGGCAGCAAGGTCGATGTCTCCGTCGATCTGTCGGCTGAGAACTACGACACCGATCTGGCCACCACCCAGGGCAACATCGAGACGGCGGTCAACACCGCCCTCACCGCTGCGGGCGCCGATTTCCAGGTTGCCTTCAACGGCGACAAGCTGGAGTTCACCGACCAGGACGTGAACACTGACGGCAACTTCACCGCCCAGATCTCCGGTCTGTGGGTCAACTCCAAGGAAAGCGATGCGTTCGGCGGCCTGGCCGACCTGACGCAGATCGACGTGGTGAACAACTCCACCAAGTCGCTGGAGGTCATCAACCGGCTGCTGGACGAAGCCATCGGCAAGGCGGCGGTTGTCGGTTCCATCGAGAACCGCGTGTCGGTGCAGAACGACTTCGTGTCCAAGCTGACGGACTCGATGAACAAGGGCATCGGTGCCCTGGTCGACGCCGACATGAACGAGGAATCGAGCCGCCTGCAGGCCCTCCAGGTCCAGCAGCAGCTCGCCATCCAGGCGCTGTCGATCGCCAACCAGGGTCCGCAGAACATCCTGTCGCTGTTCCGCTAAGCCCCCGGCCCGGGGCCGGCGTCCTTCGGGGCGCCGGCCCCTTCCTCTCCCCGGAGAGGGCGAATGCCGGTTGCCGCCGAGGTTCCGGCAATCCGCGCGGCCGCGGACCTTGGCGGCTTTCCCGCGCGTGAGTGAAACCGAACGCCCCCGACGCCGAAAGGTGCGACCATGAGTATCGCCGCCTACCAGCAGACGATTGCCGAATGCGAGGATCCCCGCCGCATCGAATACCGGGTCTTCCTGCGCGTCACCCTGGAGCTGGAACGATACCGCGAGGCCGACTGGCGGTCGGCCGGGCTGAAGGATGCCCTTTGGCGCAACATGGAGCTGTGGAACACCCTGCGCGCCGACCTGCTGGACGACGGGAACCTGCTGCCCCCGGATCTGCGGGCCAAGCTTCTGTCGCTGTCCTTCTCGGTGGAGCGCGCCACGTGGCAGGTGCTGCGCGGCGAGACGGGCATCGCCCTGCTCATCGACATCAACCGGGCCATCATGCAGGGGCTCCAGGGCGCCACCCGCCCGGCCATGGAGGTGGTCCATGGCGCTTAAGCTCCGCCTGAAGCCGTGCGAGCGCGTGGTCATCAACGGCTGCGTCGTGCAGAACGAGAACCGCCGCTACACGCTCACCGTCAGCAATTTCGCCCAGATCATCCGTGGCAGCGACCTCATGCAGGAGGAGGAGGCGGACACGCCGGCACGGCGCGCCTACTTCGTCATCCAGAGCATGCTGCTCGACCCCGCCGCCGCCGCCGAGTATTCGGGCATCGTCGCCGACATGATGGCCAAGCTCTACACGGCCTTCGTCCGCCCCGACGTGCAGGATCAGGTCATGCGCGCCATGCAGCACGTCAGCGAGCGCGACTACTACAAGGCGCTTGCCTGCCTGCGTCCGGTCATGGGCTACGAGGAAACCGTGCTGAAGCCGTCCGGCCGTCCGGTCTCCGGGAGCGCCGAATCCAGCGCGATGAGGTGAGGCCATGCCCCAGCCCGTCAACGGAATCACCGGGGTGAGCGGCGACCGCTCGCCCGCCAGCGCCGACGTCGTGGCGGAGGCGCGCCAGCGTCAGGCGGAGCGCCTGCGCGCAGCGCAGGCCGAGAACGAGAAGCCGGTGGAGGTCGTCGAAGCCACCGGCAAGAGCGACCGCATGGCTCCATCCCAGCGCGACGCCATCCAGCCGTACCGCGTGCATCTCGACCCCGCCACCCGGCGCCTGTACACGGACGTGCTCGACATGGAGACGGGCGAGGTGATCATGCGCATCCCGCCGACCTACGTCGATCCGGCCGAGACACCCGGCGACGTGGGGAACGGAACGGACGGCGCGCCGAAGCCGGCCGGGCGGGAGACGGAGGCATGAGCACCCTCCAGGACTACCGGCAGATCGCCCGCAACCCGGACCGCTTCGAGCAGATGGTGCGCAACCGGCCGGAGGTGCAGCGGTCCATCGCGTATTTCCAGGAGAACATCGGCAAGGTCACCACGACCGAGGAATTTCTCAAGGACGACAAGCTCTACCGCTTCGTCATGGAGGCATTCGACCTCGGATCGCAGACCTTCGCCCGCGGTCTGATGCGCAAGGTCCTGAACGAGGGCGTGACCGATCCGGCGTCCACCGCCAACCGCATGAACGATGCCAAGTTCAAGGAACTGGCGACGGTCCTCGGGTTCAAGGAAAACGGCGGCGCCGGCCTCAAGGCACCGGAGGTCGTCCAGGCGATCGTCGACCGGTACGTCGATGTCCGGCTCGAAGTCTCCGCCGAGGAGAAGAACCCGGCGGTGCGGCTGGCGCTGTATTTCCAGCGCAAGGCGCCGCGCATCAACAACTGGTACCAGGTGATGGCCGACAGGGCCTTGCAGAAGGTCGTCTTCACGGCGCTGAACATTCCCGATCAGGCGGCGATGCACGACCTGGACAGCTTGAAGGTGAAGCTGTCCGCGCGGTTCGACATCGAAGACTTCAAGGATCCGGCCAAGGTCCAGAAATTCCTCGACCGGTTCAGCGCAATGTACGACCTGAAGAACGGCACCAGCCAGGTGAGCACCGGGGTGCCCTCGATCGGGCCGATCCGCCGAAACGGGCGTGCGCCCGTCATAACCATCGATCCGTCCATCACCATGTCGCTCATGAAGTTCCCGCGCTTCTAAGGCGACTGGTCTCCCGAGAAAGGTGCGTGCAGGTGGTTGGGCATCGGCCCGTGTGGACGCAGGCCCGCGCCGACCGTGGCCCCAGTCCGCCCCAGGCGTGGCAGCAGTTGGTGGATGAGGACGCGCGCGATGCGCTGCACATCCTGCCGCTTTCCGCGCTCCCGCTCGAAACTCCCGGATTGCAGCGCGCGCGGCTTATCAAGAACGTGCGTCTGAACTCCGTGGTCGAGATCTTCAACGACGCGACCGCCGGCAGCGGGCAGGTCGCGCCGAGCCACCTGCCGATGTACTTCAGCTCCTATCCGGGCGAGATCGCGCGTGATCTGGTCAAGATCAACCGCGTCGCCCAGATCCCCAGCTTCGACGTCTATTCCCTGCGCATCGAGTTGCGCCGCCTCAAGATCGACGTGGACGAATGCTGGGGCCTGCAGCTTTCGGAGCGCAAACGGACCCAACTGGTCCAGTACATGCGGATCTTCACGAGGCCGCTCATCGAATGCGTCTATGGCGCGGTCGATGTGCAGGCGCAGAGCGTGGACGACCTCGTCCGCCTCTTCGCCCACCCCGACGTGGACGAGGCGCGCCGCCGCCTGCGGCAGATGGCTGACCGCCTTGACGTCGGCATCGGCGAGATCCCGACCTTCCTGGAGGAGTACGGCGACATCTTCCTGTCGCTGGCGTACTTCCGGCGGTGCCTGGACGAGATCGTGCCGGACGTTCAGAACTTCCTGGCCTGGATGGAGGGGGTGCGCGCCTCCAACGACATCCGGCGCGATATCCGGCAGCAGCGGCTGGTGGAGGAGGTGAATCGCGACCTGACGGACATCATCACCTCCATTACCGGGCGATTCGAGAGCTTCGACAACCGCTCGAAGAGCTTCTGGCAGGACATCAACGCAGACAGCTTCCGGTCCATCCGCGATGCGATTGCCGCGCACCACGTGACCATCGGCGGCGTGCTGTGCGGGCTGGCGGTGAAGATGAACCTGTGGAAGGAGCGCTTCGCGCACGGCGGCGGCCCGGTCCGGCGCCTGGAGTTCATCAAGTCCGAGATCCTGCCGGGCCTCTCCTACATCCGGACCCTCGAACAGTCGGCCCGCGCCGCCATGCGGTGAGGATCAGAGCGTGCCGGCCCGTGTGCCGGCCCGAGTGTCGGTCGGCTGCGTCGCATGCAATTCATAGAGTTTTGCGAGCAGTTGCGGCGCCGGTTGCGCTGCCTGGGCGGCCGGCTGCCCGGCCGGGAGGGAGGTGCCGGCCGCGACACGCTGCAACGCCGCCGTCATGGACTCCGTCGAGGGTGGGGCGGCGGGGTGGGCGTCGGTGGGACCGGCCGGCTTCATCCATGGCATGACCGGAGGCGCCGCAGCGGTGGTTGCCGTGTTCCCGGCGGCCGCGGTGTCAGTCAGGCTCTTCAGGTGCCCCAGCGGGGTGTCACCGGTCATCCCTTCGAAGGCGGCCAGCGCCGCGCTGCCCAGAAGCCCCCAGGGGCCGCCGAAGAGGAAACCGCCGACCAGCCGCGCCGGCAAGCCGATGCCGTCGCCGCTCGCTTCGCGATACAGGGACGACACGACGGGCACATGCTGCAACGGGTTGACGGCGTCCAGAAGGTCGCCGAATCCCGAGGCTTGCTCGCCGGCCGGTGCGGCAACCGGCTTGCGTGCCGTCGGGGCGAGGGCCGTGGCGGCCAGCGTCGTGTTCGTGCTCACGTCGGATCTCCAAGGTCGGCAAGGATTCGGTCGAGTCGCTGGAAGGCGGCATCCGAAGGGGTGGGGGCGTCCTTCCCCTGGCGCAGGAAATCCTCCAGCGGCGCGTGCAGCGCCACGGCGGCGTCCACGTCGGGGTCGGCGCCCCGCTTGTAGGCGCCGATCCGCACCAGCTCGCGCATGTTGTCGTAGGTGGCGGCGCGGGCGCGGGCGCGGCCGACGAGGCGGTTCTGCTCCGCCGTGTGGCAGCCGGGCATGGTGCGCGACACGCTGCGCAGGATGTTGATCGCCGGATAGCGCCCCTGCTCGGCGATGCGCCGTTCCAGCACGACGTGCCCATCGAGGATGCCGCGCACCGCGTCGGCGATGGGCTCGTCGTGGTCGTCGCCGTCCACCAGCACGGTGAAGATGCCGGTGATGTCCCCCTGACCGGGGCCATTATCGGGACCCTCGGCGCCGGGGCCGGCGCGCTCCAGCAGGCGCGGCAGCTCGGTGAAGACGCTGGGCGGATAGCTCTTGGTGGTCGGCGGCTCGCCGGCGGCGAGGCCGATCTCCCGCTGTGCCATGGCGAAGCGCGTCACGCTGTCGATCAGGCAGAGCACGTGCAGGCCGCGGTCGCGCAGTTCCTCGGCCACGGTCATGCAGAGGTAGGCAGCCTGACGGCGCATCAGCGGCGGCTCGTCGGAGGTGGCGACCACCACGACGGAGCGGGCCAGCCCGTCCTCGCCCAGATCGTCCTGAAGGAACTCCCGCACCTCGCGCCCGCGCTCGCCGACCAGTCCGATGACGATGGCATCCACGTCGGCATGGCGGGCGAACATCGACAGCAGCGTCGATTTTCCGACGCCGGACCCCGCGAACACGCCCATGCGCTGCCCGCGGCAGATCGGGACGAAGGCGTCGATGGCGCGGACGCCGGTGTCCAGCCGGGCGCCGACGCGGCGGCGGGCGCAGGCGGCCGGCGGAGCGTTGCGCAAGGGGCGGCTGTGCCCGCCGTTGCGC
>JAEYOB010000251.1 GCA_023412175.1 Pseudomonadota bacterium
GTCTACGACGGCGCCGACGCGGTGATGCTGTCGGCCGAGACGGCGGCCGGTGCCTATCCGGTCGAGGCGGTGTCGATGATGGACCGCATCGCGCGCCGGGTGGAGCAGGACCCGCTCCACCGCAAGATCATGGACGCCCAGCACCCCGACCCGCAGCACACCACCGCCGACGCCATCACCGCCGCGGCGCGGCAGGTCGCCCACACCATCGAGGCGGCGGCCATCGTCACCTACACCACCTCGGGCTCGACCACCCTGCGCGCCGCCCGCGAACGGCCGGAGGTGCCGATCCTCTGCCTGACCTCCAGCCCCGAGACGGCCCGCCGCCTGTCCATCGTCTACGGCGTGCATAGCGTCTGCACCGAGGACGTCGAGAGCTTCTCCGAGATGGTCCAGAAGGCCGCCCGCATCGCCCACGACGACGGGCTGGCGCTGGAAGGCCAAAGGTTGGTCATCACGGCGGGCGTCCCCTTCGGCACGCCGGGCAACACCAACATCCTGCGCATCGCCTGGGTGGAGGCATAAACACCCCCTCTCCCGCCCTGGGAGAGGGTCTACCGACGCGCCAGCACCCCCGGCGTGTAGCCGAAGCTGCGCTTGAACAGCCGCGTCAGGTGCGCCTGGTCGGCAAAACCGGCGTCCACCGCGGCATCGGCGATGGCCGAGCCGGCGCCGATCAGCGCGCGGGCGCGGGCCAACCGCGCCTGAATCAGCCACGCGTGCGGCGGCAACCCGTAGGCGCGGCGGAACGCCCGCAGCAGCCGGAACCGCCCCACCCCCGCAGCCGCCTCCAGATCGGCCAGCGTCACCGGCTCTGCCAGCCGGTCGGCGAGGTGTTCGCGCACGATGCGCGCCACCGCTGCGTCGGGGCCGCCCGGCAGCGTGCGGGGACGCACCGCCCCATGCGCGCGGATCAGGTAGCCCAAAGCCGTCACGGCGCGGCTTTCGCGCTCCAGGGGGCCGGCGGCGTGCAGCGACCGGAAGAAGGCTGCGACCCGGCGCACCGCCTCACGGTCCCCGATCACCCCGGTGGCGAAATCGGGCGGGCCGCCGGCGCGCTCGTCCAGTTCGGCCCGCAGGGCGGCCAACGCCGCGGCGGACAAATGCACGGTCCAGTAGGACCAACCGCGCTCGTCCGCCTCGCCGGTGTGCACCTCCCCGGGGTCGGCAAGGCACAGGGTTCCGGCCGGAGCCACCAGCCGGTCGTTCCGGTAGGCGAAGCGGTTGGCGCCGCGCGTCACCAGCCCGATGGTGTAGTCGTCGTGGAAGTGCTTCGGAAAGGAGCGGCGGACGTCGGCGCGCAGCACCTCGACGCCGCCCAGCACGTCGGCCACCCGCCAGCACTGCACCCGATCCGCGGTCACGGCCCCTCCCTCACGGCGCACGCGCCGTAGCCTTGAAAAAGGTGTAGCAGAAAACGCCCTGCCCGTCCGCGTCGGTCGCCAGCAGGTCGGCGATGCCGCGCTGCCAGATGGCCGGATCGAAGCCGGCCTCCAGCGCGGCGGCGCGCACGCCGTCCACCATCGGCACGATGATGCGGCGCACGAAGCCCTCCCGCAGCGCCGAGGCTCCGGCGTCGGCGTAGACCAGCCGCGGCGACACGCGCACGCTGGTGAAGCCGGCTCCAGTCAGCAGGCCGTGCAGGCGCCGCCCGATCATCGGATCGCCGCCCATCCGGCGCTGCCCGGCAACCAGCGCCTCCCACACAGCCAGCGCGGCGGACGTCTCGGGATGGAAGCAGCAGGAGCCGTGGTCGCCCTCGATCAGCACAACGGACCCGCCCGGCCGCACCATCCGGCGCAACGCCGCCAGCGCCATCTCGGGCCGGGTCAGGTGCTCCAACACGAAACAGATAAAGGCGTGGTCGAAGGAGGCCGCCGGGAACGGTTCTGACAGCAGGTCGCCCTGCCGGAACGTCACGTCCGCAGCCTGCCCGCCGAGCCGCGCGCGGGCCAGCGCCAGTTGCCCGTCGTCGATGTCCAGGCAGGTCAGCCGGATGCCGGGGCTGGAGGCCAGCAGCGCCAAGGTCTGCCCGCCGGTGCCGCAGCCGGCCTCCAGCACGCGGCTGCCGGGCGGAAACGCCGTATCGTGGTGGAGAAGCGGACGCAGGATCGCCGCCTGATCCGACAGGCGTTCAGCCTCGCGCTCGGAATAACCGTGAACGTATCCGCTCATGCCCTGCCCCTCTATCTGCGACGGGGGAAAGGCTAGACGTGCCGGCCGAGGGGCGTCTTGAACGTTCTTGCAGGGTCTACAGCGGCGAACCGACGAGTTGCTGGCGCAAGCTATCGACCTGCTCCCGCACGCCGTCCATATGCGGGTTGATGGCGAGCGCGGCTTCGAACGCCCTGAGCGCCCCCGCCGGCTCGTCCACCGCAAGGTAGACCAGCCCCAGACCGGCCAGCGCCGCGAAGTGGCGGGGCTCAAGCTGCAGCGTCCGCCGGATGTCCGCCACCGCGGCCGGATAGTCGCCGAGCAGGTAATGGGCGTTGGCCCGCTTGTTCCAGCCTTCGGCGTAGTCGGGCGCCAGTGTGACGATGCGGTCGAACAGGCCGAGCGCGGTCTTGAAGTTGTCCTTGTGCATGAGCTGGACGCCGTGGCTCATCAATATCGACACGTCACGGCCGGGATGCTCCAGCCAGATCGTCCAGATCTGATCCTCGACCGCCTCGGCCGTCTCGTCGGTCGGCGCGGAGAGGAGCTGGCGGAAGAGGTCGCTCAGCCGGGCGTCGTCCTGGCGGGCCGACGCAGGGGCGGCGAAGGCAAGGAAGGTGGCCAGGACGAGCAGTGCCTGGATGGCCTGGCGGGCGGAGCGGGCGAGCTTCATGAAATGAGGGTGGGAGGTGTTCCTCCCCGCAACCAGGGACGCTTTTGAGGCTCACCCTTTCGGGGTGGCTTCCGACTCCGCCGGGGGCGGTTCGGACGGCGCCGCCGGCGTCCAGCGTTCGATCACGGCACGCAGCTCCTCCAGCGAGTAGGGCTTGCCCAGCCAATCGTCCATGCCGGAAGCGCGGCAACGCTGCACGTCCTCCTCCAGCACGCTGGCGGTGACCGCGATGACCGGGACATGCCGGTCGCCGGCCTCTTCCAGGGCACGCAGGGCGAGCGTCGCCTCGAAGCCGTCCATGACCGGCATGTGGCAGTCCATGAGGACGAGGTCGTAGCTTTCCCGCCCGCAGGCTTCCACCGCCTGCCGCCCGTCGCCCACCATGTCGGCCCGGTAGCCCAGCGCCTTCAACAGGTATCCCAGCAACGCGCGGTTCACCTCGTTGTCCTCCGCCGCCAGGATGCGCGGCGAACGCCGTGCCGGCGGCTGAGGCGGCGTGAGGGCGGCGGGGGCGGCCAAGGCGCGGGAGGATGCGGGCGCCAGAGCACGGGCCAGGGCCTCGCTCAGCGCCGACAACCGGACCGCCTCGCCGACCCAACCGACGACCGCCGGGTCGCCGTGGAACACCGCGTCGGTGCGCCCGTTCGGCTTGCCCACCAGGACCAGCCGCGCCCGCCCACGCAGCAGCGTGCGCGCCAGCATGGCCAAGGCGTCGGGGGAATCGCGCTCGTCGGGGCCGAGGTGGACGATAGCAAGGCCGGAAGGTTCTTGCGAACGGACAGTCGCCCAGGTCGCATCGGCAAGATCGTGCTGTTTGCGGACCCGCCGCGGGCTCAGGCCGAGAGCGGTGAGCGCCCGCTCCAGCCGCTCGCCGACGGCCGGGCTGGAAGCCACAGCCAGCACCGGCAGCCCCGCGGGCAATGCCCCGTCCCGCTCCGGGTCGGGCGCCCCCCTCTGAAGGCGGGCGGTGAACCAGAAGGTGGAACCCAGGCCCGGCGCGCTCTCCACGCCGATGGCGCCGCCCATCATCGTCACCAGCTGCTTGCAGATGACGAGGCCGAGGCCGCTGCCGCCATAGCGGCGGGTCATGGAATCGTCGGCCTGGACGAAGGCGGCGAAGATCCGCCCCTGCGTCGTCCGGTTCATGCCGATGCCGGTGTCCGACACCTCGAAACGCACCATCGCCTCGCCCGCCACCGCGGCGGCGCGCAGCGTGACGCGCCCGTCCTCGGTGAACTTGACGGCGTTGGACAGCAGGTTG
>JAEYOB010000280.1 GCA_023412175.1 Pseudomonadota bacterium
GGTCGGCGAGGCCGTGGCGGCGTTGGCGGCGGCGCTGCCCGATCCTTCCCAGGCGGTGGGCGCAGCCGGGCTCGCGTCGGCCGACATCGGCGCGCTTGCCGAACGCCTTCGCGCGGCCCGCTACGCCGTGGTCGCCTGGGCTGCCGCAGGATTCGACGGACCGAACGCCGATCTGCTGGTCGAACGTCTGGTCCGTCTGGTGAACGGCGTCAATCGCCACACCCGCTGTGCCGGGCTGCCGCTGGCCGGGCACGATAATGTGATCGGCGCCAATCAGGTGTGCACATGGCAGTTCGGTGTGCCGCTGCGCACCTCGTTGGCCGGCGGAACGCCCCTGCATGACCCCTACCGCTTCGCCTGGGAGCGTTTCGTGGATACGGCGGACCTCGTTCTCTGGATCTCCGCCTTCGGGAAGGAAGTTCCGGCGTTTCCGGCGGACACGCCGGTCGTCGTCCTGGCGCCGCCGGGAACGGCGTTCGCCACCGAACCGGCCGTGTTCATCCCCGTCGGTACCCCCGGCATCGACCACGCCGCGCACGTCTTCCGCGGCGATACGGTGGTCGTGGTGCGCGCGGGCCGCCTGATCGACCGCGGATTGCCAGACGTCGCTGCGGTGCTGCGTGCCGTGGCCAACGCCCTGCCGCCCGGAGCCTTGGCGCGGGAGGCCGCCGCATGCTGACCAGGCTTTCCGGGGCGCGTGTCTACGATCCACCCAATGGGCGCGACGGCGTGGTGGCGGACCTGTTCATACGGGACGGCCGCATCATCGCCGCCCCCGATCCCGGAACGCAGCCGGACGAAACCCACGATCTGTCCGGCAAGGTGGTGATGGCCGGGGCCATCGACATCCATAGCCACATAGCCGGGGGCAAGGTCAACCTCGCCCGCCTTCTGATGGCCGAGGAGCACCGGGCCTTTCCGATTGCGGCCGAAGGACTGTGCCGGTGCGGCAGCGGCGTGGCGAGCCCATCCACCCACGTGACGGGCTGCCGCTACGCGCAGATGGGTTACACGGCCGCCTTCGAGCCGGCCATGCTGCCCAGCAACGCCCGCCACGCCCACCTGGAGATGGCCGACATCCCGCTGATCGACACCGGCGGCTATCTGGTGCTGGGCAACGACGACCTGCTGCTCGACCTGCTGGCGTCGGGCGCCGGGGAAGAGGCGGTGGCGGACTATGTCGGCTGGATGCTGAACGCCACGCGGAGCCTCGCCGTCAAGGCGGTGAACCCTGGCGGGATCAACGCCTTCAAGTACAACCAGCGCCGCCTGAACATGGACGAGGCCGGCCCCTTCCATGAGGTCACGCCGCGCCGCATCCTCACCGCGCTGGCGTCGGCGGTGCAGCGGCTTGGGATTCCCCACCCGTTGCACCTGCACGGCTTCAACCTGGGTGTTCCCGGCAATGTGGCGGCGACGCTGGACAGCATCCAGGCGATGGACGGCCTGCGGCTGCACCTCACCCATGTGCAGTTCCACGCGTACGGCGCGGAGGGCGACCGCGGCTTCTCCTCCGCGGCGGCCCAGGTGGCGGAGGCGGTGAACAGCCGTCCGAACATCTCGGTGGACGTCGGGCAGATCATGTTCGGACAGACGGTGACGGCCTCCGCCGACACCATGGCGCAGATGGGGAACACCCGCCTCGCACACCCGAAGAAATGGGTGATGATGGACATCGAATGCGACGCCGGCTGCGGCGTCGTGCCCTTTCGCTACCGGGACAAGGCGTTCGTCAACGCGCTGCAATGGGCGATCGGGCTGGAGCTGTTCCTCCTGATCGAGGATCCCTGGCGGGTCTTCCTGACCACCGACCATCCCAACGGTGCGCCGTTCACCAGCTATCCGGAACTGATCCGGCTGCTGATGGACCGCGACTACCGGATGGCCAGGCTGGCGGAACTGCACCCGGCGGTGCCGAAGCACACCATCCTCGGATCGCTGACGCGGGAGTACACGATGGGCGAGATCGCCATCATGACCCGCGCGGCGCCGGCGCGGATCCTCGGGCTGTCGGACCGCGGGCATCTCGGGCCGGGAGCCGCGGCCGACATCACCGTCCACACCGACCAGCCGGACCGCTGCGCGATGTTCGGGACGCCGGACCTCGTCTTCAAGGACGGCCGCCTTATTGTCCGGCAGGGCAAGGTGGTGGCGCTGGTGCAGGGGCGCACCCACGTCGTGGAGCCGGCCTATGACCCGGCGATCGAAGCGCGCATCGGCCGTCACCTGGAGGATCGGATCGGTCAGCGCTTGGTGCATTTCCGGATCGGCGAGGACGAGATCCGCGGTGGGAATGGGCTGACCCGCCACGCCTGCCACCCCCCTGCCGCGCGGCCGGGAGCGTTCTGATGAAGCGCAACGGCGTCCTCATCGAGGAAACCTTTGCCGAGGCATTCCCCATGCTGGGCACGCGGCTGATCGTGACCGCCGATACGCCGGCCTGGGTGCAGGCGGCGGCGGTAAGCATGACGGGATTTGCCACGTCCGTGATTGGCTGCGGTTGCGAGGCCGCGGTGGAGCGTCTGTTGCCGCCCGATGAGACGCCGGACCGCCGTCCGGGCGCCGCGGTGCTGCTGTTCTCCGTGTCCAGGGAGGAACTGGCGAAGCAGGTGGTGCGGCGGGTCGGACAGTGCGTGATGACCTCGCCGGGATCGGCCTGCTACGCCGGCCTGCGGACGGGGCCGGCGATTCCGCTCGGCAACAGCCTGCGCTACTTCGGCGACGGCTGGCAGATCGCCAAGCGGATCGGCGGCCGCCGGTATTGGCGCATCCCGGTCATGGACGGCGAGTTTCTGTGCGAGGCGACCACCGCCATTGTTGAGGGAGTCGGCGGCGGAAACTTCATCATTCTGGCGGCAAGCCGGCAGTCCTGTCTGGCGGCGGCGCAGGCGGCGGTCATGGCGATCCGCGAGGTGGCCGGCGCCATTCTTCCGTTCCCCGGCGGGGTGGTCCGTTCGGGTTCCAAGATCGGCGCCAAGTACAAGGGGCTGATCGCCTCCACCAACACCGCCTTCTGCCCCACCCTGCGCCACGCCGTCCCGTCGTTGGTGCCCGAGGGGGTCGAGTCCATTCTTGAACTTGTGATCGACGGCGTGAGCCCGGAGGCCGTGGCCGGCGCCATGCGGGCCGGCATCGGAGCGGCGGTCGCCCTCGGCGCCGAGGCGGGCGTCGTCGCGGTTACCGCCGGCAACTACGGCGGCAAGCTGGGGCGCCACCAGTTCCACCTGCACGAGGTGATGGCATGAGCGGCCTCGTTCTCACCGTACGCGAGGCCGATGGGCCACCCATCGACATGACGGGGGTTCTGCCGGAACGGCTGGCGGAGGGCGGCGACGCGACCGTGGCCCAACTGCCGCTGATCCGGGGGCGTGAGCGTCATCGCCTGGGCGATCTCTTCACGCTGGAGGCGGGCGGCCCATCCGGCGCGCTGATCCTGCACCCCGGCGGGGCCGTGCTCGACAATGTGGGGGCGGGCATGGCCGTGGGCGAGATCCTCGTGCAGGGGGACTGCGGAGCCTACGCCGGGCGCGGCATCCGGGGCGGCGTGCTGATCGTCGAGGGAAGCTGCGGCGCCTTTGCGGCTGCCGAGATGGCCGGAGGGCTGATGCGCATCGCGGGCGATGCCGGAGACTTCCTGGGTGCGCCCCTGGCCGGCAGCCCGCGCGGCATGGGCGGCGGCTTCGTGGTCGTCGGCGGCAATGCCGGGGATCGTGCCGGCGAGCGGATCCGGCGGGGCCTGATCGCGATCCAGGGGCAGGCCGGCGGCTTGTGTGGCGCCCGCATGATTGCGGGCACGATCATCGTCGGTGGTGGATGCGGACCGGACCTCGGCCTTGCCATGCGCCGGGGCTCAATTCTTCTGTCCCGCATGCCGGCTTCCGTGCCGGCTGGTTTCAAGGACGTGGGGATGAACGATTGGCTGTTCCTGGAACTGATGCGGCGGGAGTGCGTAGCGTCCGGCGCCTGGCCGGCTGGATTCCCGGCCGCGGGCATCCGCGCCCGCCGGTTGCTCGGGGATCGCTCGGCCGGGGGCGTCGGAGAAGTGCTTATCCTTTCGGAGACGTAGCTTGAACGTTGCCGTGATGCCAGATGTGGAGGGTATCGCAATGGAACGGCGCCTCTTGTGGAGGGCAGTCGCCTGACGATCGATGATTCCTTACGGATCGGAAACGCAACGACCGCGGGCCGGTGGGACGGCATCGGGGATGGGCATCTGTCGCTCGACATCCGCTTGAAGCGCTTTCCGGGACGGGGCGGGACGCCGGCGCTGACCGTGTTCGAGGGCTTCTGGTTGCGTCTGCCGGAGGGGGGCTTCTACGCCATCCTCGGGCCTTCGGGGTGCGGCAAGACCACCCTGCTGAACATCGTCGCCGGGTTGGATCGCGCCTTCCAGGGAACGGTCTCGCTGCCGGCGGTGCGTGGGCGTGAACCGATGCTGGGATACGTGTTCCAGAACCCGCGCCTGTTGCCCTGGCGCACGGTCGCCGAGAATCTTGCCCTCGTTCTGCACGACGCTCCGGACCGGGGCGAGCGGGTCGCCCGCTGGCTGCGGGAGGTGGGGTTGGAGGGGCAGGGCACCGTCTATCCGTCCCGCCTGTCGGTCGGCATGAGCCGGCGCGCGGCGCTCGCCCGTGCGTTTGCCGTGGAGCCGGACCTCCTGCTGATGGACGAGCCGTTCGTCTCGCTCGATGAACCGACGGCGCGCCAGTTGCGCGGGCTGCTGCGCCGCATCCTGAGGGCGCACCCCACCACCGTGCTGTTCGTGACCCACGACCTGCGGGAGGCGATCGCCTTGGCTGACCGGATCCTGTTCCTGTCACGCCCACCCGCCCGGCTGCTTCTCGACCTGCCGGTGGACCTGAACGCCGACGACCGGGCCGACGAGGGCAGGGTGGACGCCCTGTGGTCGAGGCTGCGGCGCGACCATGCTGCGACGCTGGAGGGGGTATCATGATCGCGGTGCGCCTGCTGGTTCTTGTATGTGCGCTTCTGCTCGGTGGAACTGCGTGGGCGGCCGATCCGACGGTGGTCCGGATCGGCTACCTGACCCTTGCGGAGGAGCCGAGGATTCCCCTGACCTTCCTCGAACCGGTGTCCGAGGACGAAGGGATGCAGGGCGCCCGCCTCGCGATTGCCGACAACAACACGACCGGGCGCTTCCTCAACCA
>JAEYOB010000294.1 GCA_023412175.1 Pseudomonadota bacterium
CACCTCGGACCCCAGGATGTCGGCCGGCATCAGGTCGGGCGTGCACTGGATGCGCTTCTCGGCGAGGCCGAGCACGGTGCCCAGCGTTTCGACCAGCCGCGTCTTGGCGAGGCCCGGCACGCCGATCAGCAGCACGTGGCCGCCGGCCAGCAGCGTGACGAGGGTCAGGTCCACCACCTCCTGCTGGCCGAAGATGATGCGGCCGATGCGGTCGCGCACGAGTTGGAGGCGGCCGCCGAGGGTCTCCACCTCGGCCAGGAGCTGCTGCGGGTTTTCGGGCGCCGGAAGGGTCGCGTCGGTGGCGCTCAAGGGCGTGTCTCCCCCGGTTCGGGATACAGGTTCAAATTCCACCCTCGCCGACCTATGTGACGAGTATGGCGAAATTGCGTTGCTCAATCCTGGCGGCCAAGCTGGCGCGTCAGGAACAAGGTCGGGGCAGACATGCAGGATGACAAGGCGAATGTGAGCCCGGAGCGCCCGGCGCCAGGGGGATTACCTCCTATGCCGGCGGAACAGCCGCTCGACATGCGCATCGCGCGGGACGGCACCTGGTTCCACGACGGCGATCCCATCCGGCGTATCGAGCTGGTCAAGCTGTTCTCCACCATCCTGCGGCGGGATGACGCAGGAGACTATTGGCTGGTTACGCCCGTCGAGCGGGGGCGCATCGTCGTCGAGGACGTTCCCTTCATCGCCGTCGAGATGACGGCAAGCAGAAGCGGGGACGATCAGGTTCTCGCGTTCCGCACGAATCTGGACGAATGGGTGGAGGCGGGACCGGATCACCCGATCAGGGTTTCCAGCAACCCGGAAACCGGTGAGCCGACCCCTTACATCCGCATAAGAGAGGGGCTGGAGGCGCGCATCGCGCGGTCGGTGTATTACGAGATGGTGGACCGTTGCGCGACGGCCGGCCCCGCAGGGGAGGAGGCTGAGGTGGGCGTATGGAGCAACAGACGCTTCTTCACGCTGGGCGGGTTGGCCGGCGCGTGACACAGGACGAGATCCGCAAGCGCTTCCCCGGAAGCGCGGCGTCGCGGCACACCGCGAAGGTGCGCGGCGACCATGACCTCAACCCGGACTTCCTGCCGCCGCCGGAGCGGCTGCGCGAGGCCGCCGTCCTGGTGCCGCTGGGGGACCGGGCGGAAGGGCTGACGGTGCTGTTCACCCAGCGCACCGCGCACCTGAGCGCGCACGCCGGGCAGATCAGCTTTCCCGGCGGCCGGCGCGAGACCTACGACCGCTCGGCCGAGGACACCGCGCTGCGCGAGACCGAGGAGGAGGTCGGCCTGCCGCGCGACCTTATCGAGGTGCTGGGCCGGCTCGACACCTACGTGACGCGGACCGGGTTCCGGGTGACGCCGGTGGTCGGCCTCGTCCGCCCGCCCTTCGAGGTCGAGCCCGACCCCACCGAGGTGGACGAGGTGTTCGAGGTGCCGCTGGCCGTCATCCTCGACCCCGCCAACCCGCAGCGCCACAGCCGCGAGTTCATGGGGCGGGAACGCTATTTCTACGCCTTCCCGTACGAGCAGCGGTACATCTGGGGCGCCACCGCCGGTATGCTGGTGAACCTGCGCGACGTGCTGGCCGGGGCGCTGTGACGCCGGGGCGGCTGGAAACCGCGCGCCGGGCGGGCTAGGTTGGCCGGATGCAGCCCGCCGGCCGTCTCGAACCGCAGCCCTGGATGACCGCGCCGGAAACCCGCGCGGTGATCGAGGCGTTGCGCGCCGGCGGCGCCGACGCCCGCTTCGTCGGCGGCTGCGTGCGCGACACCTGGCTGAAGCGCCCGGTCAAGGACATCGACATCGCCACCCACGCGCCGCCGGAAACGGTGCTGCGCATCCTGGATGAGGCCGGCATCCGGGCCATCCCCACGGGCATCGCGCACGGCACGGTGACCGCGGTGATCGGGCGCGAGCACTATGAGATCACCACGCTGCGCCGCGACGTCGAGAATTTCGGCCGGCACGCCCGCGTCGAGTTCACCGACGACTGGAAGGAGGACGCGGCGCGCCGCGACTTCACCATGAACGCGCTGTCCTGCACGCCGGACGGCACCGTCTACGACCCGTTCGGCGGGCTGCGCGACATGGCTGCCGGGCGGGTGCGCTTTGTCGGCGACGCGCGCCAGCGCCTGGCCGAGGACGTGCTGCGCCTGCTGCGCTTCTTCCGCTTCCACGCCCATTACGGCCGCGGCGCGCCGGATCCCGAGGCGCTGGCCGCCTGCCGGGACATGGCCGACCGGCTGCCCACCCTGTCCGGCGAGCGGTTGCAGGGCGAGACCATGCGCCTGCTGACGGCGGCCACCGCGGCCGAGGTCTGGCGGCTGATGATCGGGCAGGGGGTGATGGAGCGCCTGCTGCCGGCGGCGACCAACGTGGCGCGGCTGTCGCGCATGGTGGAGTTGCAGCACGATCTGGAGGAGAGGCCGGATCCGCTGCTCCGGCTGGCGGCGGCGCTGGACGCCGACTGCGCCGGCGGGCTTCGGGCGGCGGAGACGCTGAAGTTTTCCAACGCCGACCGCGACCGGCTGGTCCATCTGGTGGAGCCCAGGGTGGCGCTGTCGCTGCACGATGATCCGCCGGCGCGGCGGCGGGGGCTGTACCGGCTGGGCGACGCCGGGCTGTACCGCGATCTGGTGCGTCTAGCCGCGGCGTCGGCGCCGGGGCCGGTGTCGCTCGACCATGTGCGGAAGGTGCTGGCGACCGCGGAGGAACTGGACGCCCTGCGCTTCCCCATCGCCGGCCGCGACGCGCTGGCGCTTGGCGCCGCGCCGGGCCGGCATGTCGGCGAGGCGCTGCGCGACGTCGAGGCGTGGTGGATGGGCCAGGATTTCCAGCCGGGGCGCGAGGAGTGCCTGGAGGAGCTGAAACGGCGGCTGGGCGCCTCATCCCGCCCCTAATCCTCCCCCGCTGACGCAGGGGAGGGGGCCCGAGCGCGGCGACGGGCAGGTGGGGGCCAGTATCACGCTGCTACGGCCACTTCACCTCCGGCGGCAGGCTCATCAGGATCGCCTCGGTGTTCCCGCCGGTCTTCAGCCCGAACGTCGTGCCGCGGTCGTAGAGCAGGTTGAACTCCACGTACCGCCCGCGCTTGACCAGCAGCGCTTCGCGCTGTTCCGCCGTCCAGGGCTCGTTCATCCGGCGGCGGACGATCTTCGGGTACACGTTCAGGAACGCCAGCCCGATGTCCTTCGTGTAGGCGAAGTCCGCCTCCCAGTCGCCCGAATCCAGATTGTCGAAGAAGATGCCGCCCACGCCGCGCGCCTCGCCGCGGTGCGGCAGGAAGAAATAGCGGTCGCACCATTCCTTGTACTTTTCGTAGCAGGCCGGGTCGTGGCGGTCGCAGGCGTCGCGGAGCGCGCCGTGGAAGGCGGCCGTGTCGGCCTCGTCCGGGAAGGTCGGCGTCAGGTCGGCGCCGCCGCCGAACCAGCCGGCGCGGGTCGCGATGTGGCGCGTGTTCATGTGCGTGGCCGGCACCAGCGGCGAACGCATGTGCGCCACCAGGCTGATCCCCGACGCCCAGAACCGGCCGTCCTCGGCCGCACCCGTGATGCTGGCGCGGAACTCCTCGCTGAAGGTGCCGTGCACGGTGGAGACGTTCACCCCGACCTTCTCGAACACGCGGCCGTGCATGATCGACATGACGCCGCCACCGCCCTCGCCGCCGCCATGATCCGGACGGTCCCACGCCTTGCGCACGAAACGGCCGGGAGGCAGATCCGCGTGCGTGCCCGTCAGTTCGTCCTCGATCCGCTCGAATTCGGCGCAGATCCGGTCACGCAGCTCCTCGAACCAGGCGCGGGCGCGGGTCTTCTGGGATTCGGTGCTCATGCGGTCTCCGGAAAGGCGCCGGTCTGGCGCAGGGCTTCGCCAAGAACCATGGCGGCGGCGATCGCCACATTCAACGAGCGCGCCGGCGGGCGCAGCGGAATCACCACGCGGGCGTCGGCGGCGTCGTGCACCTCCTCCGGCACGCCGGCGCTCTCGCGCCCGACCAACAGCCGGTCGTCGGGCCGGAACGCGAACGCCGTGTAGGGCAGCGCCGCCCGCGTGGTCAGCAGCACCAGTCGGCCCCCATGCGGCGCCTGCCGGTAGGCGTCCCACGAGGCGTGGCGGGTGAGGTCCAACTGGTCGATGTAGTCCATGCCGGCGCGCCGCATCCGGCGGTCGTCCAGCAGAAAGCCGCAGGGCTCGACGATGTCCATGGGGACGGCCAGTGCGGCGGCGAGTCGCATCATGGTCCCGGCGTTTTGAGGAATGTCCGGTTCGTACAGGATAAGACGCAAGATATTGACCTTATGGACTATGTGGGTAATGGTGCGCCGCGATTAGAGGCAGGGGTAGTCGACAGCAAAGGCTTTTCAAGGCCGTGTCGCGACGGTATACCGCACGCCGAACGGTCGGGTTAGCCCTAACCGGCGGTCGTCGCGTGTCCGGAGCCATGCAAGCGGCGGACAGGCTCGAAAAGTCGTGCTAGAAGGTCCCGCAATTGATCTGGCGCCTCGTCGCGCCTCGATAGTCTGAGGAGAACGACGCTTATGGCTGAGACCACGCATCCGTCTGGCACGGGTGCCCACGCGGCCCCCGGCGGCGAAGGGGCATCCCGCCGTGATTTCCTGTACCTCGCCACCGGTGCGGTGGGTGCTGTCGGCGTTGCCGCGGCTGCCTGGCCGTTCATCGACAGCATGAATCCCGCCGCCGACACCCTGGCGCTCGCCTCCATCGAGGTGGACCTCGCCCCGGTGGCCGAGGGCCAGTCGATCACCGTGACTTGGCGCGGCAAGCCGGTCTTCGTCCGCCACCGCACGGGCAAGGAGATCGAGGAGGCCAAGACGGTCAAGCTGGGTGAACTGCGCGACCCGGCGCCGGACGACAAGCGCGTCCAGAAGCCCGAGTGGCTGGTGGTGCTCGGCGTCTGCACGCACCTGGGCTGCGTGCCGCTGGGCCAGAAGCCGACCGACCCGAAGGGCGAGTACGACGGCTGGTTCTGCCCCTGCCACGGCTCGCACTACGACACCTCCGGCCGCATCCGCAAGGGCCCGGCCCCGGCGAATCTGGTGGTGCCGCAGTACGCCTTCCTCAGCGACAACCGCATCCGGCTCGGCTAAGCGGCCCAAGGTCTCGGGAGACTCCCATTATGGCTCAGGCTCACGCCTCCAGTTTCAAGAACCCCGTGGTGAAGTGGATCGACAGCCGTCTGCCGGTCTTCACGATGATGCACCACGAGTACAACGAATACCCGATGCCCAAGAACGTCAACTATCTGTGGGCGTTCGGGGCGATTGCCGGCATCATGCTGGTGATCATGATCGCGACCGGCCTCGTGCTGGCCATGCAGTACGCCGCGCACACGTCGATTGCCTTCGACTCGGTCGAGCGCATCATGCGCGACGTGAACTACGGCTGGCTGCTGCGCTACGTGCACGCCAACGGCGCGTCGTTCTTCTTCATCGCCGTCTACATCCACATGTTCCGCGGCCTCTACTACGGCTCCTACAAGGCGCCGCGTGAGCTGCTGTGGATCATCGGCGTGGTGATCTTCCTCCTCATGATGGCGACCGCCTTCATGGGCTACGTGCTTCCCTGGGGCCAGATGAGCTTCTGGGGCGCCACCGTGATCACCAACCTGTTCTCGGCGTTCCCGCTCGTCGGCGACCCGATCGTGACCTGGCTGTGGGGCGGCTTCTCGGTCGACAACCCGACGCTGAACCGCTTCTTCGCGCTGCACTTCCTGCTGCCGTTCGTGATCCTGGCGGTTGTCATCCTGCACACCGCGGCGCTGCACATTTGCGGCTCGAACAACCCGCTGGGCATCGACGCCAAGGGCCCGCAGGACACCGTGCCCTTCAACCCGTACATCACGGTGAAGGACCTGTTTGCGGTCGTCTGCTTCCTGATCGTGTACGCGGCGTTCGTCTTCTTCATGCCGAACTACCTGGGCCACCCGGACAACTACATCCCGGCCAACCCGCTGGTGACGCCGGCGCACATCGTGCCGGAGTGGTACTTCCTGCCGTTCTACGCCATCCTGCGCGCCATTCCGGACAAGCTGGGCGGCGTGCTGGCCATGTTCGGCGCCATCGCCGTGCTGGCGGCCCTGCCGTGGCTCGACACCTCCAAGGTCCGCAGCTGCAAGTTCCGTCCGATCTACCGTCAGTTCTTCTGGATCCTGGCCGTGGACGCGCTGGTGCTCGGCTACGCCGGCGCCATGCCGGCCGAAGGGGTCTGGCTGCTGATCGCCCGCATCGGCACGGCCTACTACTTCTTCCACTTCCTGGTTCTGCTGCCGCTGCTGGGCAAGCTGGAGCGTCCGCTGCCGCTGCCGGCCAGCATCTGCGAACCCGTTCTGAAGGGCGGTGGC
>JAEYOB010000312.1 GCA_023412175.1 Pseudomonadota bacterium
CATCCGGCCGAGGCCGATGAAGCCGATGGTGCGGCCGGAGAGGTCGGGGCGGAGCGCGTCGTCCATGGCCGGAATCACAGCCGCATGTGGCGGGCGCGGGCGCCGCGCTCGATGGCGGCGGCGCAAAGCCGGTCGACGCACAGCTTGTGGCGCAGCAGTTCCAGCAGACGCAGTTCCTCCTGCGACGCCGAGGCGTCGGCGGCGGCGATGTCGCAGGCGACCGCGTAGGCGGTCTCGCACAGCTTGGCCGGCAGCCAGGACTTAATCTGCTCCAGCGTCTTGTCCAGGCCGTCCGGGTCGTCCAGCAGCTTGGTGCACTCTCCCGCCACGGCGAACAGGCGCTCCGTCTCGAAATCCTTGAAGATCGGCAGGTAGCGGACGTTCTCGGCGATGGCTTCCAGCTCAAGGTCCGTCATGTCGGCGTCGGACGCCGAAACGAGCACCATGACGTAGATAAGCGCGCGGTGATGGTCGAGCATTGCGACTCCTGGTCAACGGGTACCGGCAATCTTGCCCGCCACCCTCACCGCGTCAAGCCTGGGCGGCGCTTTGCGCGGGTCGACAGGCGGGACAGCGTCCCGTACCTTCGACGCCCATGTCCACGGTCGTCAACGTCGTCCTCCCCGTCTTCGCCATCATTCTCGCCGGCTACCTGTCCGGCAAGGCGAAGCTGCTCGGCAGCGCCTCGTCGGAGGCGCTGAACAAGTTCGTCTATTGGATGGCGCTGCCGCCGGTGCTGTTCCTCGGCACCGCGCGCCGGCCGCTGGAGGAACTGCTGAACTGGCCGTTCATCGGCGCGTTTTTGGGATCCATGGTGCTGGTCTATGCGCTGGGCGCGCTGCTGGGCCGGCTGCTGCACCGGGAGAAGTCCGAGATCCTGTGCATGCAGGGGCTCACCGCCTGCTTCTCCAACACCGGCTACATGGGCATCCCGCTGTTCCTCGCCGCCTTCGGCGCCGACAGGCTGGCGCCGGCCATCCTCGCCACCGTGATCATGAGCGCCATCATGGTCGGCATCGCGGTGATCTGGCTGGAATTCGCCGCCAGCCACGGCCACGGGCTGGGCAAGGCGCTGAAGGACGTCGGCAAGGCCGTCGCGAAGAACCCGCTGATCGTCTCGACCGCAATCGGCGTGGCATGGTCGGTGCTGCTGCCGCAAGGAACGGTGCCGCAGCCGCTGGTCACTTTCTGCGAGCTGATGGGCGCCGCCGCCGGCCCCTGCGCGCTGGTCGCCATCGGCCTGTTCCTGGCGACCCGCGACATCAAGGCACCGCTGGGAGAGATCAGCTGGGTGGTGGCGCTGAAGCTGCTGGCGCACCCGCTGCTGTGCTGGCTGCTGATCGAGACGCTGTTTCCCATGGACCCGTTCTGGACAGCCTCAGCGATCATCCTGGCGGCGCTGCCGACGGGCGCGTTGACCTTCGTGGTGGCGACGCAGTACCGCATCTACATCGAGCGCACCTCGGCGGCGATCCTGGTTTCCACGGTGTTCAGCGTGGTGACGCTGAGCGTCCTGCTGGCGCTCTACCCACCGGGCTGATCAGCACGGAATGGTAAGCAATAATTAAGCTTGTCGCGCCAACAAAACGAAGACTTCAGGCGGAAAATTCTTGCAGATCTGCATATTGGCGTAATCCAATTGGCTAGTTCTTTCGTATAGTCCGCTGGAGGGTTGCGGATCTGCTTTACGCGCACTCCCTGCAACCTTTCGTTACAAGCAGATCCAGCGCCCTGATGCACGCTTTCAGGGAAGTCAAGAGATGACATGCCATGACGGACGCGCCACGACAGTGCGCGGATTCCGCTACACCAAGCCTTTGATCTGGAACTTTTTCCCGGAAAATCCGTCATGAACGCCCTGTCGATCCGGACCAAGGTTCTGACGGCGTTCGCCTGCGTCCTGGCGGTGACGATCGGCCTGGGGCTGTTCGCCGAGGACCGGTTGAGCGTGCTCAACCAGGGGGCGGCCGAGATCCGCGACAACTATCTCCCCAGCATCGGAGTGCTTGGCGCCCTCAACGCGGCGGCACAGCAGTACCGCATCCAGGAAGCGTCGCACGTCCTCTCCGTTTCCTCGCAGGACATGGGGACGTACGAGGCGCGGATGGCGGCGCTGGCGGAGGAGATGGGGCAGATGCGCGCCCGCTACGAGCGCGAGTTCCTGTCCCCCGGCCACGAGACCGACCTGTATCGGCAGTTCACGACGGCGTGGAACGAATACAGCGCCATCGGCACGACGACGCTGCTTCCGCTGTCCCGGGCCCAGGAGAACGAGAACGCCGGCAGCATCTTCCGCGACGAGTCGCGCGAAGCCTTCCTGAAAGCCACCGACCTTCTGACGAAGCTCACCGACTTCAACTCCGAGAACGGCCGGGCCACCGCCGACCGCGGCGAGGAGGCTTACCAATCGGGCAAGCTGTGGATCCTGGGGGTGCTCGGCCTGGCCGTGACGATCTGCCTGTCGGCCGGTCTGTTCCTGGTGCGGGCGGTGTCGGTGCCGGTCCGCGCGTTGACCTCCACCATGGAGCGGCTGGCGCAGCGCCAGTTGACCGTCCCGGTGGACGGCACGGAGCGGGGCGACGAGATCGGCGCCATGGCACGCGCCGTCCAGGTGTTCAAGGACGGCCTGATCGAGGCCGACCGCCTGGCCGCCGCCGACGCGGAGCAGCAGCAGGTCAAGCAGCGCCGCACCGAGGCGGTCGAGCGGCTGGTGCGCGACTTCGAGAGCACGGTGTCCGGCGCGCTGGAGTCGGTCGGCGCCTCGGCCGGGCAACTGGACGGCACCGCACGCGGCATGACCGACGTGGCCCGCCGGACCAGCGGCGAAGCAGCCGCCGCCTCCGCGGCGGCCGGCCAGACCTCGGCCAACGTGCAGACGGTCGCCTCCGCCACCGAGGAGATGGCGAGTTCGATCCAGGAGATCGGCCGTCAGGTTGCCCGCTCCACCACCATCGCCGGACAGGCGGTCGAGCAGGCGACGCACAGCAACGGCATGGTCCGCGGCCTTGCCGAGGCGGCACAGAAGATCGGCGAGGTGGTGCAGCTGATCCAGGACATCGCCAGCCAGACCAACCTGCTGGCCCTGAACGCCACCATCGAGGCGGCGCGCGCCGGGGAAGCCGGCAAGGGCTTCGCGGTGGTCGCCTCGGAGGTCAAGAACCTCGCCAACCAGACCGCCCGCGCCACCGAGGACATCGGCGCCCAGGTGCAGGCGATCCAGGCGGCGACCGGCGGCGCGGTGACCGCCATCCAGGGCATCACCGACACCATCACCGCCATCGACGACATCTCCACCGCCATCGCCGCCGCGGTGGAGCAGCAGGCGGCAGCCACGCAGGAGATCAGCCGCAACGTCCAGCAGGCCGCCAGCGGCACGCACGAGGTCACCGGCAACATCGAGCGCGTCAGCACCGCCGCCTCCGAGACCGGCACCGCCGCCGCCCAGGTGCTCGGCGCCGCCGGCGACCTGAACCGGCAGGCCGACACCCTGCGCTACGAGGTCGAGCGGTTCCTCATCGCCATCAAGGCGGCGTAGCGGAGAACGGCCCCTCTCCCGGCCCCGCCGGGAGAGGGACGGTCACCCTTCGCCCAGGAACTCCCGCGTGATCCGCACTGCGTCCTTCAGCCCGAGGCGCTGCACCTCGACGCCCTCGGGGAAGGCGCCGAACAGGCGCGAGGGCATCATCGGGTCGAGCAGGACGAACACGCCGACGTCGTCGGCCCGGCGCACCAGCCGGCCGAACGCCTGCTTCAGGCGCAGGCGGGTCAGCATGTCCTCGTAGCGGCGGCGGCCGAACGCCTCGCGCCGCGCCCGGTGCAGGATGTCCGGCCGCGGCCACGGCACGCGGTCGAAGACGATCAGCCGCAGCGAGCGGCCCGGCACGTCCACCCCGTCGCGCACCGCGTCGGTGCCCAGCAGGCAGGCGTGCTCCTCGCCGCGGAAGATGTCGATGAGGGTCGAGACGTCCAGCGGATCGACGTGCTGGGCGTAGAGCGGCAGGCCGGCGCGGTCCAGCGGTTCGGCCAGCCGCTCGTGCACGGCCCGCAGCCGGCTGATGGCGGTGAACAGCCCGAGCCCGCCGCCCTTGGACGCCAGGAACAGCTCCCGGTAGGCGGCGGCCACTTGGGACAGATCGTCCTTCCGCACGTCGGTGACCACCAGAACGCGGGTCTGCGCCCTGTAGTCGAAGGGCGACGGCACCTGCGCGCGCACCGCCGGCAGCGGCAGGTGCAGCGCCCCGGTGCGCGCCTCCGCCGCCTCCCAGTCCAGCGCCACATCGCCGGTGCCGTCGGTCAGCGTCGCCGAGGTGACCACCACGCCGTGCGCCTGGCTGCTCACCGCCTCGGCGAAGGGGATGGTCGGGTCCACCCAGTGGCGGTAGAGGCCGACGTCCACGTCGCGCCCCTCCTGCCGCTCGACGGCGAACCAGTCCACGAACTGCGGCGGCGCCGCCGCCTTCAGCGAGGCCAGCATGGCCCGCCACGCCTCGACGGTCAGGGTGCCGCGGCGGTGCAGGCTGCGGGACAGCGCGTCGATGCGCCGGCGCTGGTCGGGGTCCAGTTCCGCCGCCTCGTCGTCGAGCCGGCTGGCGAGGCGCCGCGACAGCTCCTCCAGCGGCTTCGACAGTTCGCCCAGCGCCAGGGCCAACTCGTCGGCCGCCTCCAGCAACCCGTCCACCGGGTAGGCGGTGTCGGCCTCCAGGCTGTAGGGGCTCGCCTGCCCATCGGTGCGGGCGTAGACCTGCTGGCGGGCCAGCTTCAGGAACCGTTCGGTCGGGCCGTTCGGGTTATCGGCGGACAGCCGCGCCGCCCAGCCGTCGCCGGGCAGCCGGAATGCCGCCATCAGCACGGCGTCCAGCATGGCCTGCGCCGGCTCGTCGCCGGTGACCAGATCCTCCAGCCGGCGCTTTAGGCCGCGCGCCCGGCCGCGGCTCTCCTCCGCCCCCAGCAGCCAGCGGCGAAGCTCCTGCGTCTCGCGCCCGGTAAGGTGGCCGGCGAAGGCGTTGTCGGCGGCGTCGAAGACGTGGTGCCCCTCGTCGAAGACGTAGCGGGTCGGCAGGCCGATATCGTCGCCCCCGCCCAGCGCCGCCTGCACCATCACCAGCGCGTGGTTGGCGATCACCACGTCGGCCTTGCGGGCGCGGCGCACGCTCTTCTCGATGAAGCACTTGGCGTAGTGGTCGCACGAGGAATAGACGCACTCGCCGCGCCGGTCGGCCAGCGTCATGGTCCGCCCGCGGCCCAGCAGATCGACCAGCCAGCCCGGAAAGTCGCCGCCGTTGAGATCGCCGTCGCGGGTCGCCGCCACCCAGCGCGCCATCAGCCCGACCGCCACCGCATTGTGGGGCTGCGTCGGCAGGCCGCGAACCGCGTCCTCCAGGTTCAGCAGGCACAGATAGTTCTCGCGGCCCTTGCGCACCACGACCTTGCGGGCCTTGGTGGCTGGGTCCTCGAACAGGCGGTCCAGCTCGGCGTCGATCTGGTGCTGGAGGTTGCGGGTGTAGGTGGAGATCCACACCGTGCCGCGGTTCTTCTCCGCCCACACCGTCGACGGGGCGAGATAGCCCAGCGTCTTGCCGACGCCCGTGCCGGCCTCGGCCAGCACGAGGTGCGGGGTGTCCGGTGCTGGGCGCGGCGCGAAGGCGGCGGACACGGCGCTGGCGTAGTCGGCCTG
>JAEYOB010000327.1 GCA_023412175.1 Pseudomonadota bacterium
CCGTTACCAGCCGCACGCCGAGCGCGCCCATGACCGCGCCCGCCGCCCGGTCGATCCAGGTCTTCGAGCGCAGATAGGCCGCGCGCGGGCGCCCGGCGGAGAAGGCCACCGCCACCAGCGCGTACCAGCCCGCCTCGATGGCGAAGATCGCCGGCGGCAGCACCGCCGACACCCACAGCGGCGGGTCCGCCGGCAGCAGGGCGGCGAAGATGCTGGCGTAGACCACCGCCGTCTTCGGATTGCTGAGCTGCGTCGCCAGCGCGAAGCCGAAGGAGCGGGCAACGCCGCGCGCCCCGCCCTCCGCCGTGTCCGGTACCGCGATGGGCTGCCGCGCGCCCTGCCAGATCCGGACGCCGAGATGGACGAGATACAGCCCACCGGCCAGCTTCAGCCCGGCGTACAGCCAGGGCACCTGCGCCAGCACGGCGTGCAGACCGAGCAGCGCCAGCGTGCAGAACACCACCCCGCCGACGCCCATGCCCAGCGCCGCCGCCAGCCCGTCGCGACGCGACACGGCGATCGAGGTGCGCGCCACCAGCACGAAGCTCGGCCCCGGACTGACCGCGCCGACGGCCAGCGCGCCGAGGATGCTGAACAGGGCAAGGGTTGGATCCATGGCAGGGCCTCCCGTTCGGACCGCGGCAAGCCTAGCGCAAAAAAGAAGGCCCCGGAACCGGGGCCGTTCTCGCGCCGATCAGAACACTCCAAACAGGTACAGCAGGATAATGATCGGGATCGGGATCCCGATGAGCCAGAGCAGAATTCCTCGCATGTGCGGTCCTCCTTCGCGTGTGGTTGGCATCGGTGCCGAGGGGATAACGCCCCGCCATGCCCAAGGTTGCATCTCCATCGGGCCGGTTAAGTTGACGTATTGGTCAACCCTGTGTGCTATCTTCGGTTCCGGCGCCGCACGCGCCCAAGACGATCGCAGGAGAGGGAACTCGCATGACCGCCACCGACACCATTGCCGTCACCGACCTGCACGGTGCCCGCCTGATCCGCATGGACCGGCCGCAGAAGAAGAACGCGCTGACGCTCGCCATGTACGCGGCGATGGCCGAGGCCATCCGCAGCGGTGAGCAGGACGACTCGGTGCTGAACTTCGTCATCGCCGGGGCGCCGGGGGCCTTCTGCGCCGGCAACGACCTCAACGATTTCCTGACGCTCGGCACGGCCGGCGGTTCGGGCACGGATGCGCTTGCGAACTCGCCGATCCTCGCCTTCATCGACGCCATCATGC
This sequence comes from Pseudomonadota bacterium, assembly GCA_023412175.1. GTDB lineage: Bacteria > Pseudomonadota > Alphaproteobacteria > Azospirillales > Azospirillaceae > Azospirillum. The sequence continues at coordinate 1,241 of JAEYOB010000327.1, forward strand.
GCGCCACCAAGCCGGTCATCGCCGCCGTGGACGGGGTGGCCGTGGGCATCGGCACCACCATGCTGCTGCACTGCGACCTCGTCTACGCCACGCCGTCGGCGCGCTTCCAGCTCCCGTTCGTCAACCTCGGCCTCGTGCCGGAGGCGGCCTCGTCCATCCTGCTGCCGCGCCTCGTCGGGCACCAGAAGGCGGCGGAAATGGTGCTGCTCGGCCAGCCGTTCGACGCCGCCGCCGCGCACGGCTTCGGTCTGGTGAACGCCATCATCGGCGCGGAGGAGCTGCTCGACCATGCCCTGGCGGTGTCGGCCGCGCTGGCCGCCAAGCCGCAAGGCGCCATCCGCCGCACCAAGGCGCTCCTGAAGGCCGATCTGGCGACGGTGGCCGAACGCAACGCCCTGGAGGCGCGGCAGTTCAACGAATGCCTGCGCTCCGACGAACTGCGCGAGGCGGTGGCAGCCTTCAAGGAGCAGCGCGCCCCCGACTTCACGCGCTGCCGATAGGGGTGATCCGGGACGGCCGGGCCCGCCCGTAACGGCTACGCCGTCGGGGCGTCTGGCGGCGCGTTCACGCTCCGCTATCGTGGTTGGACGATGGTCCGAAAGGAATCCCCGATGCCGGCCACAACCCGTTCGTGCGAACGCCCCGCCTCCCCCGCCCGCGCCGAGACCGCCGCCGCCGAAGTGGCTCAGAAGCTCTCCACCTTCCTGGCCGGGGTGCCGGCGGAGACGCGCGAGCTGGCGATCGACGCCTACCGCCGCATCACGCTGGAGCTTCTGACCACCCGCAGCCTGCCGCCCGAGCAGGCCAACCCGCTGGTCGAGCAGATCGTCCGAGACATCCGCTTCCGCGTCGCCGCGGTCGAGCGGGCCGGTGGCACGGTGGCCGGCCGGGCGTAGCCCCGCAGACCTGATGCGGCGGCCATCCGCCCGGCGCAGCCCTGTCATGGGCTGAGCGCCGCTGGCGGGGGCACCGGAGCGCGCGTAGGCTCGCGCCATGACCGAACGCCTCGACGCCGCCACTCCCGTTCCCGTCCGCTCCATCGCGCTGCTCAGCCTCGCCGCCTTCGCGTCGGCAGCAACCGCGCGTGTCGCCGACCCGCTGCTGCCGCAGGTCGCCGAGGAGTTCGGCACCAGCATCGCCAGCGCCTCGGTGGTGGCCACCGGCTTCACGCTGGCCTACGGGCTGTGCCAGGTGATCTACGGCCCGGTCGGCGACCGGTTCGGCAAATACACGCTGATCGCCGCCATGACGCTGCTGTCGGCGCTCGGCACCGGGCTGGCGGCGCTGGCCGGCGACCTCGCCACGCTGGGCGCGCTGCGGCTGTTGAGCGGCGCGACGGCGGCGGCGATCATCCCGCTGTCCATGGCGCACATCGGCGACATCGTTCCCTACGAGGGCCGGCAGCCGGTGCTGGCCCGCTTCATGTCGGGGCAGATCCTCGGCGTCATCGCCGGGCAGGCGGCGGGCGGCGCGCTGGGCGAATGGATCGGCTGGCGCGGCGTCTTCCTGGCACTGGCCGCCGTCTACGTGGTGATCGGCGCACTGCTTTGGCAGGAACTGCGCTCGCCGCGCGTGGTGCAGACGCGCGCCACCGTCAGCATGGCCGGGCTGGTCGCGAACTTCATCGCGCTGGCGCACACGCCGCGCGTGCGCCTCGTGGTGGTCACGGTGTTCGTCGAGGGGATGCTGTTCTTCGGCGGCTTCACCTTCGTCGGCGCCTTCATCCGCCACGTCTACGGGCTGGGCTACACCGCCATCGGCGGGCTGCTGGCCTCGTTCGGGATCGGTGCCCTGGCCTACACCATCATGGCGCCGCGCGTGGTGGCGGCACTCGGCCAGCGCAACATGGTGCTGGCCGGCGGCGCGCTGCTGGCAGTGGCCTTCGCGCTGTTCGCGCTGACTCCGGCGTGGTGGCTGCTGCCGCTCCCCATCGCGCTGTGCGGGCTGGGCTTCTACCTGTTCCACAACACCCTCCAGACGCAGGCGACGCAGATGGCGCCCTACGCCCGCGGCGTCGCGGTGTCGGTGTTCGCGTCGTGCTTCTTCCTCGGGCAGGCGGCCGGCGTGGCGCTAGGCGGCCCGCTGGCCGAGTCCTTCGGCTACCCGCCGCTGTTCCTCCTCGCCGGGCTGACGCTGCCGGTGCTGGCGGCGCTGTTCCGGGCGCGGATCTGACGATGCCTTGACGGGCGCGCCCGGCGCCCCACCGTCAAGTGCATGACCCGCGGCACCCTGTTCCTGATCCTCGTCCTGACGGCGTTCTGCGCCGCCGCCATCGGCTGGGCGGCGTACCAGCTCTATCTGGCCTCCGAGTCCATGAGCCTGCACGGCTGGTTGGCGCTCGGCCTCGGCGCGCTGGGCGTCGCGGCGCTGACCTTCGGCCTGATGCGCCTCGTCTTCCTCAGCAGCCGCGGCGGCTACGACCAATAGCCGGGAACCGGCTCAGGTCGCCACGGCCGTGGCGCGTACCCGGTCCAGCACACCCTGCAAGTCTGCGGTGCCGTAGGGTTTGGCGAGAACGGCGTTGCCGGGTACCGTGGCGTCGAAGCCCTCCACCGCGTCGCCGTAGCCGGTCGCCAGCACCACCCGCAGCGCCGGCCGCCGCCGGCGCAGTTCCCGGACGAGATCGGCGCCGCTCATGCCGGGCAGGTGCATGTCGGTGAACAGCACGTCCACGTCGGACAGGCCGTCAAGTTGGGCCAACGCCGTCTCGGCGTCGCCCGCGTCCCCGATCACCTCCATGCCGATGTCGCTCAGCAGTTCCATCGCCGACATGCGGATCAGTTCGTCATCCTCGACGATGAAGACGCGCAGCGGCTCCGCGGCTGTTGCGG
>JAEYOB010000386.1 GCA_023412175.1 Pseudomonadota bacterium
GTCATCAGGTGATCGACCGCAACACCGTGCGGGTCGCGGTGGAGGCCGCCGCGCGCCAGGGCTGGGACCGCTACATCGGCGAGAACGGCGGGTTCGTGGGCATGGAAGGCTTCGGCGCCTCGGGCCCGGTGCCGGACCTGTACGCCCACTTCGGCATCACGCCGGAGCGCGTCGCCGCCGAAGTCCGCCAACGTCTCTGAGGGTCTGCCATGAGCGACGATCATCGGGATTTCCTGCTCGGCTGCTTCGAGCGCGCGGTCGCGGCCTGCCGGTCAGCCGAGATACTCCCACGTCACCTGCCGGATCCGCCGACCGGCAGGACGGTGGTGGTCGGGGCCGGGAAGGCGGCGGCTTCCATGGCCGCCGCACTGGAGCGCCATTGGCCCGGCCCGCTGGAAGGCATGGTCGTCACCCGCCACGGACACGGCCTTCCCTGCGAGCGCATCCGCGTGGTGGAGGCCGGCCACCCAAACCCGGACAGCGCGGGCGAACGCGCCGCCGCCGAGATGCTGAGGCTCGTCCGGGGGCTGAACGGACAGGACCTCGTGCTCTGCCTGCTCTCGGGCGGTGGCTCTTCACTGCTGATGTTGCCGCCCGACGGGGTGCCGCTGGCCGCGGTAAAGGCGGTGAACGCCGCCCTGCTGCGCAGCGGTGCACCCATCGAGGATATGAACCGGGTGCGCTCGGTGCTGTCGCGGCTGGGCGGCGGCCGGCTCGCCGTGGCTGCATGGCCGGCGCCGGTGGTGACGCTGGCGATTTCAGACGTGCCCGGCGACGAACCGGCGACCATCGCCTCCGGCCCGACGGTGTCGCCCGCATCGAGCCCGGCACTCGCCCGCGAGGTGCTTGCCCGCTACGCCATCGCGGCGCCCACGCCGGTGGTCGCCTTCCTGGAATCGCCCGATGCCGTTCCACCGGACCCGGCGCATCCCGCCTTCACCGCCGCGTCCTATCGCCTGATCGCCTCCGGCCGGTCGGCGCTGGAAGCCGCAGCCGCCCATGCTCGTGCCCAGGGCGTCGAACCGCTCGTGCTGGGCGACGCCATCGAGGGGGAGGCGCGCGAGGTCGGCAAGGTCATGGCGGGGATCGCCCGTTCGATCCGCCAAGGCGCCGCATCGGTGACGCGCCCCTGTCTGCTCCTCTCCGGTGGCGAAACCAGCGTGAGCGTCCGGGGCGCGGGGCGCGGCGGGCGCAACGCCGAATTCCTGCTGTCCTTCGCGCTTGGGATCGCAGGGATGGACGGCATTGCCGCGCTGGCGTGCGACACCGACGGCATCGACGGTTCGGAGGACAACGCCGGCGCACTCGCCACCGGCGATACGGCGGAGCGCGCCCGTGCAGCCGGCCTCGATCCGCGGGCACGGCTTGCCGGGAACGACGCCTACACGGTGTTCGAAGCCCTGGGTGACCTCGTCGTCACCGGACCGACCCTCACCAACGTGAATGATTTCCGGGCGATCCTGATCTCCTGAAGCTGAAAGTTCCAAAGCGCCTCAACGACGGCCCGCCGTTTCCCTCACCCCCGCCGCAACACATCTGCCCAATATTTTGGCAGTCATAGCTCAGTGGCGCAAATTTCGGGCACAGTGTGTTTCAGCCTGCCCAACAAAATCGGCGCACCGACGAGGAACCCAGCCCATTCAATAACCCGCCGGCATGGCAAAGGAATGGCTCAAGGCTTGCATAGATACTGTCATGTATGATAGCTCGCCCTGGCTTATTTCATACGCTTCACAACTCGGAGTTTTTTGATGCTCGTCACGCTATCTATGGTTTTTTGCTTGGCTTCTGATCCAACTCAATGCCAGACGGTAAACCCACTCATTCCGGATGATCAACCTCTGACTTTTTCCAGTTGCCCGATTGCCGGTCAGATCGAGGGAGCGAAATGGGTCAGCGAGCACCCGAAGTATCAACTGACACAGGTTCGGTGCACCATCGGCAACAGGCCAAAGGAGCAGGGTGTGTGAACGCTCCATCCGTTCGCAGCCGCCGCTGCAAGCACGTCGCTCACGCCGGCCTCCCGAAGCCGGTGTGAGCGACGCAGGCAGAGCAGGGAAAAGGACATCCCAGCTTGAGTTGGCGTTACAAGCCAGACTGCGTCGCCACGATGGGTGGACACGCCGGCACTATGAAACCATCTCAAGGAATGCGACAGTCCCTCATCGCTGAGGCGTGAGCCATGATGCGGCGGCGCACCCGAAAACGAACGGGGAGCCCGGGCAGAAGCTTCACGACTGTAAGGCGCTTGCCTCCATGCCTTCCCGCCCCTTGGGAGTGCCTGAGAATATCGTCATGAACGCCGAGAGCACGGAAGGCACGAGGATCCTGCATTTCCCGGACCACCGGGAAGCAGAGAGCTTCGTGCTCCTGGAGGGCTTCCAGTATCAGGGAGCGCCCGGCCGATGGTTGAAGAAGGTCGGTGACGAGGTGGTCAGAGCAGACATCCACATCGGCCAGTACGGCACGGTGGTGGCCATCTACGTCCAGCCTGCCCCTCGGCCTACGACCAGAACCGAATAGGGCGCCCGCCCCTCCCGGCGGCATGGGCGATCCGCAATCATGCCATCGATACCCCTCTATCCCCGGGGCGTCGCCGTAGCCGTCGGGGCACAGCGCCGCATATTGAAGAAACATGCGGACACAAAGCCCAAGATCGCCCTGACCACCGACCGCATGCGCAGGACATTCCGCCCCGGCCGGGCCACCTCCCCGACCAGGGACGTGAACTCGACTTGCCAACCGGTTCACGCCCTCAAAGGAGACCGGATCGTGGGACACAGGCGGAAGCCATCCGGAGAACACCCCTCCACCAGTCCCGTTGGATCTGACGAGCGGATCTATGTGCATCCCCTCGGTCTGACGCCTCCCGGTCACGGCCTGGAAGGCGCCCGCCCGCTTGCCGCCGGATGGCTCAGCTTTGACCGCTGCGAGGTCGTTGTCCGACACGGCGCAAGCCTCGGACGATGCTTGGTGCCGCTCGGCGCCTCGCCCCCTCCGCTGCATCACCTCTCCCCGCAGTTCCTTGAAAGCTACCGGGAGGCGCTCGCGCGCCTGTCGGCGCCCCGTCCCGCCTTCGCCGGTGTTCCGCTCGACCGGCCCCGCATCATGGGAATCCTGAACGTCACGCCGGACAGCTTCTCGGACGGCGGCCAGCATCTGAAGCCGGAGGAAGCGGTCGAGCACGGCGTGGCGATGGCGGCGGCCGGAGCGGACATCATCGACGTCGGCGCGGAATCCACACGTCCGGGCGCGACGGCAATCCCTCCCGAGCAACAGATCCAGCGCGCCGTCCCGGTCGTCGCCCGCCTTGCCGAGCGCGGCATGGTCGTTTCAATTGACACTCGCAGCGCGGCGGTCATGCGGGCCGCCCTGGCCGCCGGCGCAGCCATCATCAACGACGTGTCGGCGCTGACCCACGATCCCGATGCCCTGGAGGTCGCCACGCTCTCCGGGGCGTCCGTGGTCCTGATGCACATGCGCGGCGTGCCGCTGACCATGAACTTGGCCCCCGCCTACGCAGACCCCGCGCTCGACGTGTTCGACGAACTCGCACAGCGGGTCCGGATCTGTGAGGCAGCAGGGATCCCGCGAGGGCGCATTCTGGTCGATCCGGGCATCGGCTTCGCCAAGACCATGGAGCACGGAGCGGCGGTTACGCGCGCGCTCTCCCTGTTCCACGCCACGGGATGCGGTGTACTGGTCGGCTTCTCACGCAAGGGCCTTGTCGGGCGCTGGGCAGACGCTACCGAACCACAGGCCCGGCTTCCGGGATCGCTGGCGGCGGCCCTCGTCGCCTTCTCACAGGGCGTCCAGGTCGTGCGCGTCCACGATGTCGCCGCGACGGCGCAGGCCCGTGACGTCTGGGAAGCCCTTACCCCCGCGTGATCATGGGCTGGCACCTCAGGTTTGCGGCTGCTCGCACCGCCAGCGGCGGACGCTCCAGCGCGGATGGCTCATCTCCCATTGCACGGCATGGACAAAACCGTTGCGCGTGCAGATCTTCACGTTTGGGAACCGCTCGATGAAGGGTGGGCGTTCGATCGAGCACTCATCGGGTTGCGCCAGAAGGCAAACCACCAGAACCAACTCAAACATGCGTCACCTTTTTGGGGACGGGACACGACGCTTCCGAAACCCTGCGTCTTCAACAGATACGAAGACCTTTCCTCAACAGATGCCACACAACAAAGAAACGCTCGCAGCATTCACGCCCGACCATCAACCCATATTTTGCGCCGCAACATTTGCTCAAAATAAAATCCAGGCAACATATCAAAGATTTTTATAGATTTGGCGAAGCGAAAAAACCACCTACCACCTAATAGAGTATAAAGACCATCTAAAAGATTAATTTAACGTATGCTGCAGAATGTTTTCTTCGCCCACCTTGACGTTCGACCACATTCAATATAGCTTTAAGTTTCCAGTTTTGGTTTGGCAGATCTGCCAAGCCATAGGCCGGCTTTTTGCCGCCGCGAGTGCTTTAATATCCCGGGCCTCATTGGTTATTGGGTATCAGCAAACGCCAATAATGGGAGGAAGCGCCATGAGGGCCTTGTCACGTTGGCTGCTGGTTTCAGCCGCTGTTGTCGTATCTGGATCCGCGTTCGCAAACGACAGCACTATGAAGAACCAAGCGGATCCCAACAACTGGGCAATGCAACTCGGCAACTACGCCGGCCAACGCTACAGTCCACTCGATCAAATCAACACAAACAATGTAAAGAACCTTCAGGTCGCATGGACCTTCTCGACCGGCGTTCTGCGCGGCCATGAAGGCGGTCCGATTGTAATCGGCGACATGATGTACATTCATACGCCGTTTCCGAACAAGGTGTTCGCGCTGGATATGAACAATCCGGGGCGCGTCATCTGGAAATATGAATCGGTCCAGGATCCGAACGTCATCCCCATCATGTGCTGCGACACCGTGAACCGCGGCGTCGCCGTTGCCGATGGGAAGGTATTCCTGGCGCAGGCCGACAATACGCTGGTCGCCCTCGATGCGAAGACGGGCAAGGAACTTTGGAAAGCCAAGAACGGCGACCACACCAAGGGCGAATCGCTGACGGCGGCGCCATTGGTGGTCAAGGACAAGGTGTTCGTCGGCATCAGCGGCGGCGAGTTCGGTGTGCGCGGCCATCTGACCGCCTACGACACCAACACCGGCAAGATGGTGTGGCGTGCGTACTCGACGGGTCCCGACACGGACGTCAAGATCGATCCGTCCAAGACCATGATGATGGGCAAACCCATCGGACAGAAGGATCTCGGCGTCAGCACATGGCCGGGTGAAGAATGGAAGCGTGGCGGCGGGACCACCTGGGGCTGGTACACCTATGATCCCGAAGTGAACCTGATCTATTACGGCACCGGCAACCCCGGCAGCTGGAACCCGGTTCAGCGGGCGGTCGACAAGGATCGCAACAAGAGCGACAACAAATGGTCGATGACCATCTTCGCCCGCGATCCGGACACCGGCGAGGCGAAATGGGTCTACCAGAAGACGCCTTTCGATGAATGGGACTTCGACGGCGTCAATGAGAACATCCTTGCCAACATCAACGTGAGCGGCCAGCCGCGGAAGGTTTTGGTCAACTTCGACCGCAACGGCTTCGCCTACACCCTCGACCGGGTGACCGGTGAACTGCTCGTCGCGCAGAAATACGACCCGACGGTCAACTGGGCGACCGAAGTCGACATGAAGACCGGGCGGCCCAAGGTCGTCGACAAGTACAGCACCTTCGCCAACGGCGAAGACAAGAACACGACGGCGGTCTGCCCGGCGGCGCTGGGCACCAAGGACCAGCAGCCGGCCTCGTTCTCGCCGGACACAGGGCTGTTCTACGTGCCGACGAACCACATCTGCATGGACTATGAGCCGTTCTCGGTCGAATACACCGCCGGCCAGGCCTATGTCGGCTCCACCGTCTCCATGTATCCGACGCCGAACTCGCACGGCGGCATGGGCAACTTCATCGCCTGGGATGCGGCGGCCGGCAAAATCGTCTGGTCCCGGCCGGAGCGGTTCGCGGTGTGGAGCGGCGCACTCACCACCAAGGGCGGCCTCGCCTATTACGGCACGCTGGAAGGCTACATCGTGGCCGTCGACATGAAGGACGGGAAGGAACTGTGGCGGTTCAAGACCCCGTCCGGCATCATCGGGAACATCAACACCTACACGCACAAGGGCAAGCAGTACGTCGCCGTGCTGTCCGGCGTCGGCGGATGGGCCGGCATCGGTCTCGCAGCGGGCCTTGGCCAGGAGACGGGAGCGGCCGCCTGGCACCAGGCGGTGCATCCCGGCCGTGCGGAAGGCACGTCGGTGGGGACCGCCGGGCTCGGCGCCGTCGGCGCCCACGCG
>JAEYOB010000407.1 GCA_023412175.1 Pseudomonadota bacterium
ACGCGGAGGGACCTTCATGCCGTGGCCGCTTCGCGGCCACGGTCTCTTGTCTCCGAATTCGCCTGCTCCAGCTAACACCGGCTCCGGACGGGACCCTCGAGGTCACGGCTTGGCGCGAAACGGAACGGGCCGCCTGCAAACTGTACTGCGTCAGCTGCAGGCGTCCCGGTCCGGTGCTCTCATCGCCATGCGGGCAGGCATTCGCCACCCCGCTCACCTTGGAGAAAGCCACCATGCCTCAGAAGAACGGTAAGCGCCCCGGCAGCAACGGCAACGCGTCGTCGGACTCCACCGCCCACATCCTCAGCCGCGCGGCGCGCCGTGCCCGGGCGCCCCGCAATCGCGCGGCCAACGACAACGCGATTCGCGCATTCCGGGCCGCGTCGCGCGGCGGCACCGTCGTGCCCAACGACGACATCGTCCCGCTGCCCGCTGAGCCCGGCAAGCTGCCGTGGACGGTGCAGCGGGGCACCGCCACCCTGAACTTCAACGCCTCGCCCGCAGAGATGGGCGTTCTGATCGCGCTGGCGGAGGAGGTTCTCGACAACACCGCGGACAAGCGGAATCAGCCCGCGGCGGCCCGTCAGATGGTCAACGAGGCGCTGGCGGGCAACGCGCACTTCATCCCCGCCGTCGGCAATCTCGTGGCTGGGATGGTGATGTGGCTGGCCATGACCGACGGGTACGGCTCCCTGATCACCAGCGGTCGCCTGGCCTACTGCGGCTACATCATCGAACCGTCCCGCCAGCCGGGCGGCTGCCCGAACTTCCGCTTCGTTTCGCGCCGCGTGAACGGCGTGAACGACAACAACGGCGCCGATCACTAGCCAGCGCGCTCCCTGGCCCGAGCGGCGGTCCGAGACGGCCTGACTGTTGCGCCGTCACGTCCGCCCCCTGAGCTCCCGCCGATCCAACCGCCCGTCGCCCCCAGCGACGGGCGCAAGGATCAAGGTCACCGCCGTGTCTACGGCGTCTACAGCCACGTATACGCCGTCTACACGAGGTCCGGAACGGAGCGGTCAACAGACTTTCCGAAGCCACGGACCTGCCCGTATACGCGCTCGTATACAGCGTAGACGGACACAGCGCCCGCGACTGTCAACAAACCGGCGCCGGAGTGTCTAAGCCGCGTCTACGCGCCGTAGACGAGGTTCCAGCCGCCCCGCCCTGAATCCGCCAGGGAAGCCCCAGAGGGCTGCACGGGGCGTAGCAGGAGCTACCATCCACACCTCCTGTGTTCGGAAGGCAAACTTCAAGTCTTCCGTGGTCACACAGCGCGCATACCGCGTAGACGCTGATGTATACGCACCAGCCCTCCTGCGCGGAGAGGGACCGTCAACAGAATATCACTCCCTGTATACGCAACAATACCCAGGGACACTTCCAGGCACCCGGAACGGCGTCTACATCCGTAAACAGGAACAGAAGAGATAAGCAAGCCATGTCGTCTACGGGCTCCTCCGGAGCTCTCCGACGACGACTTGCCAGGGGGCTGCCGCCCCCGTGGACCCCCAGATGAAGGAGCACAGAATGAGCGCGACGATCGACTGGTTGGATTTCCTCAGGGATGGGCTGGAGCCCCAGATTACCGAGGCCGACGCCATCGGTCTGCCCATCGACCCCGCCGCCATCGGCGTCGCCCACGTCGTCCACGGCGCCCAGATCGCCGCCTACGCGGGCGGCTTTCCGCCCGAGGCGATGGCCGCCTGGTTGCGGGCGCTCGCCGACTCCTTCGAGCACGAGAGCGAGCTTCTCCCCGTGCTCCAGTGGCGGGCAGAGACGGAGAGCCGCGATGGCGAGCGCGCCTGAGAAGCGGCTGACGGTGGTCTCATTTCGGCTCACCGACGCCGAAACCGCCCACATCGACGCGGCGGCTTCGGCCATGGCGCCGCCGCGCTCCCGCCAGGACTGGTGCCGGGCCGCGGCGCTGCACGTCGCTCGGGCTAAGGTGCCTGAGCCGCCGCCAGGACGGCTCCAGCCGCGGCGCCTGCCGTCGCCCGCCACCCAGGCAGCGGCGGCGGCGCTTGCCCGCCTCGGAGCTCTGAAAAGCGACATTGATCGGCTGGTCCGTGGCGCCTCCCAGGACCAGCCACCCTCGAGTGACGCCTTGCAGGCCATCAGCGACAGCATCGGCGCCGTCGCCAACGACCTGCGAACTGCCCTGGAGGGCCGACGTGGTGATCAAGGGTAGCAGCCGCGGGCAGTCGGTGAACGACGTCCAGCGCCTCGCCGACCATCTCCTCGCCGCTGAAAACGAAACGGTGGAGGTTGCTGAGCTCCGTGGCGTCACCGCCGGGGACCTGCACGGCGCTCTTGCCGAGATGCGCGCCGTCTCCCTCGGCTCACGGACCCGTAAGGCCCTGTACCACGCGAGCCTCAACGTCGCCCGCGACGAGACGCCCGTGATGACGCGCGCCAACTGGATGGAGGCCGTCGACGAGCTCGAGGTTCGTCTCGGCCTGCTCGGCCACGCACGCGCCGTCGTCGCCCACCGCAAACATGACCGCGACCACGTCCACGTCGTGTGGTCGCGGATCGACCCGCAGACGCTGCGCTGCGTGTCGGACAGCGGCAACTACCGCGTCCACGAGCAGACTTCCCGTGTCCTGGAGGAGCGGTTCGGGCTGCGGCCGGTCATCGGCGCGCACACCCGAACACCGGGAACACCGCGTCCGGTGGCGCGCGCCACCCACGGCGACCAGCAGGCCGCCGAGCGGACCGGCATCGCCGTCGCCGACGTGGCCGCACGCATCCAGGCGGCCTGGCGCGAGACGACATCCGGCAGCGCGTTCGCCGCTGCCTTGCGGGCCAGGGACTTGTCCCTTGCCGTCGGACGACGCGGTCTCCTGGTCGTCGACGAGGCGGGAACCCCGCACTCGATCTCCCGGCGGCTCGGCCTTCGCGCCGCCGAGGTCAAGGCGCGGCTCGCCGACATCGACATGGCCACCATTCCGCCAATCGCCGACATCAAGCGGCGCTCCAGGGGGAGGAACACGATGAACGACACGATGATCGGGGCTGCCGGAACCGCGCCGAGGCGGCAGCCGGTCAACCTGGACGAACTTGAGGACTACTGGCGCAAGCTGGGCCACAACCCCGTCCGGGAGTGGGACTGCCTGTGGGTGGATGCCCGCGGATGCCGCTTCAAGGACCGCGGGGACCGGATCGAGCTGCACTCCAACGCCGAGCCGACCGACGAGCAGATCGCCGCGCTGGTCGCCGTAGGCAAGGCGCGCGGCTGGGAGTCCATCCGGTTCTTCGGCGGCTCCGAGGAGTTTCAGCGGCGCGCCCGGCTGGAGGCCCTGCGGCAGGGATTCCCGCCATCGGCCATCAGCCTGGAGTGCGAGGATGGCCTGCCGGGCCGCAAGGTCGAGGACGAGCCGATGCCGGAGCATCTGCGTCGGAAACTGCGTCTGCCGGAACCGGACCAGGACGCCACGGAACACCGGAACACCGCGAACACCGGGAACACCGGGAACACCGGGAACACGCCCACGGAGATGACCGATGAAGCCCGCAGCACCCCTTCACCCCGCCCGTGATCCGGTT
>JAEYOB010000425.1 GCA_023412175.1 Pseudomonadota bacterium
ATCCGCGCCTGATCATCGAGGTGTCGTCGGCGGTCGCCCGCGCGGCAATGAAGTCCGGCGGGGCTACGCGGCCGATCGACAATTTCCGTGCCTACCGCGACCAGTTGGCGCAGTACGTGTTCCGCTCCGGCCTCGTCATGAAGCCGGTGATGGACCGCGCCAAGCAGGCACCCAAGCGCGTTGTCTACGCCGAGGGCGAGGACCAGCGCGTGCTGCGCGCCGCCCAGAGCGCCATCGACGAAGGGATCGCCCAGCCGATCCTGATCGGCCGGCTGGAGGTGATCGAGCGCGGCATCAGGGAACTCGGCCTGCGCCTGAAGCCCGGCGAGAACGTCGAGGTCATCGAGATCATCCGCGACCTGCGCTACCACAACTACGCCGAGATCTACCGGCGCATGATGGGCCGGCGCGGCGTGTCGCCGGCGCACGCCATGAACGTGGTGCGCACTCAGCCGACGGTGTTCGGCGCGCTGATGGTCAAGCGCGGCGAGGCGGACGCGCTGATCTGCGGCACGACGGGGCGTTACAACGATTATCTGGCGCACGTCATGGACGTGATCGGCCTGCGCAAGGGCGTCAATGTCGGCGCCACCATGAACATGCTGATCCTGACAAAGGGCACCTACTTCCTCTGCGACACCTACGTGAACCCTGATCCCACCGCGGAGCAGGTGGCCGAGATCGCGCGTCTGGCGGCGGAGGAGGTGCGGCGCCTGGGCATCGAGCCGAAGGTGGCGCTGCTCTCGCACTCCAACTTCGGCAGCGCCGACACGCCGAGCGCCCGCAAGATGCGGCTGGCCTATCAGCTCATATCGAACGAGAACCCCGAGCTTGAAGTGGACGGCGAGATGCACGCCGACGCCGCGCTGTCGGAGGCGATCCGCAAGGGCGTGCTGCCGGATTCCCGCCTGAAGGGCGAGGCGAACCTGCTGGTCATGCCGACGCTGGACGCCGCCAACATCGCCTTCAACATGCTGAAGATCCTCGGCGATGCGCAGAACGTCGGGCCGATGCTGCTGGGCGTGGCCCGCCCGGTCCACATCGTGACGCCGTCGGTGACCGTGCGCGGGCTGCTGAACATGACGGCCATCGCCGTGGTGGACGCGCAGTTGGCCGCCCCGGTCAACGCCGCGCCCAGCCCGGCGGCGATGGCGGGGGACTGACTGAGCGGTTCCGTGGGCCGGGCGGCCGTTCGGCTGACCCGGCCTACGCCTCCTGTGGCGTCGGCATAGGTCGCCAGTTGTTTCCCCAATACTGAATCAATATTCCGTTATAAAACAGCTATTTAAATGGGCTGAGTACACGCTTGGTCACAACAAAGTCTTTCTGACGGGTGCAGCTTTGGTTCAGGCAACCAAGGCGGAGACCTGCGATGTCTTTCGGGTGGGGATGGGGACGCGACTTTGTTGGTTCTGGTCGGCCGCAGTACGCAACGGCAGCGCCGCCGCCGGCACCTTTCGCCAGTTTTGCGGCGAGGCCGGTATCCTACTACGAATACCGGGCGGATGGCGGTTACGCCTGGGACGTGAAGTACGCGCTGGGCTTTGACGGCGCCGCTTTCACGGTGCAGACCAAGATCCACCTCACCGGCGACGATCCCGGTGTTTACAAGCAGGTCTGGGAAACCGGGATCGAGCAGATCTGGAGCAACAAGTTCAGCCTGTCCGACGGCTCCGGGCAGTACGCGATCCGCTTCGACGTGCAGTTCGTCGACAGCGGCGCTGACTACGACGTGGCGGTGCACAGCGGCGCCGGCGGCGGCGACATGGCGAACTGGTACCTGGGCAACCTGTGGGGGCCGGACTACCAGGACGAGCTGGCGGCGCACGAGTACGGCCACATGATCGGCGCCTTCGACGAGTACGCCGGCGGCGCCACCTATCTGGGGCAGACCACCACCGGCACCATGATGTCGGACCTGACCCAGACGATCACCAGCAATTACCTGTATTCCATCGACAGCTACGCCGAGCAGTTCACCGGCCGCACCTTTTCCCTCGTGCCCGGTGTCGCCGCGCCCGTCGCGAACGCTCCGGCGGGTGTCACCCGAAGCGGTTCGGCGGGCAACGACACCCTGGCCGGGGGCGACGGGTCGGACACGCTCTATGGCTTGGCCGGCAACGACCTGCTTCAGGGATGGGCGAAGGACGACTGGCTGCACGGCGGCGTCGGTAACGACACGCTGAACGGTGGCGCGGGTGCCGACCGGCTGTGGGGAGACCGGGGCAACGACCGCCTGACCGGCGGCGATGGCGCCGACCGGTTCTGCTTCGCGGGCGGGGGCGGGCGGGACCGCATCACCGATTTCAACTATGGGGCAGGCGACCGTATCCAGCTGACGTCCGGCATGCGGTACCGGGTTGGTTCGGACGGCAGCGGCTTTGCCGTGGTCGATCTGGGCAACGGCGACCAGTTCACGCTGGAGAACGTCCGGCGCAACCAGGTCAGCAGCGCGTGGTTCGTGACGGCGTGATGAAACGGGGAGGGGCCCCGCAAGGCCCCTCCTTGTCTGTGTCGGCGTCTGTGTCCGCCGGGGCTTATACCCTGTCTCGCTGATCGCAACCGATCAGCGAGCCTCACTCGCGGGCGCGGGCGTGCGCCGGCTTGGCTCCGCCGCTTGGGCGGCGCGGCGGCGGTCGCCGCCGATACCATGTCCGGATGAGGTGGGATCATCGGGACTTGGTATTACCAGCCCGGAACGATCGCGCCCTTGAACTTGTCGAGCACGAACTGCTTCACTTCCGGCGTGTGGTAGGACTGGAGCAGCGTGGCGACCCACGGCTTGTCCTTGTCCACCTTCCGCACGGCGATGATGTTGACGTACGGGCTCTCGGCGCTTTCCTTGGCGATGGCTTCCTTGTTGGGATCCAGGCCGGCCTCGATGGCGTAGTTGGTGTTCACCGCGGCGGCGTCCACATCGTCCAGCGAGCGCGGCAGCTGCGCCGCGTCCAGCTCCAGGATCTGGAACTTCCTCGGGTTCTCCTTGATGTCCACCGGCGAGGCCTTCAGCCCGGCGCCGTCCCGCAGCTTGATCAGGCCGTTGGCCTGGAGCAGCAGCAGCGCGCGACCGCCGTTGGTCGGGTCGTTGGGAACGGCGATCCTGGAGCCGTCCTTCAGCTCGGCGAGGCTCTTCACCTTCTTGGAGTAGATGCCCATCGGGAAGACCACGGACTTGCCGACGTTGACGATCTCGTAGCCGCGGTCCTTCACCTGGTTGTCCAGGTACGGCTCGTGCTGGAACGAGTTGGCCTGCAGGTCGCCCTGCGACAGCGCCTGGTTGGGGATCACGTAGTCGGTGAACTCGATGATCTGGATGTCCAGGCCCTTCTTGGCGGCGATGGGCTTCACCTGCTCCAGGATCTGCGCGTGCGGGCCGGCGGAGACACCGATCTTGATGGTTTCGGCGGCGGCTGTGCCGGCGAACGTGAGGGCCGCGGCGCCGAGAACGGCGCCAAGCAGGCGGGTGCGCAGCATGTGTTTTCTCCTCAACTCTTCGGTTCTGTCAGGTATTCAGGTTGCGCTTGTTGAAGCGGCGGGCGAGCAGGTCGCCGGCCGACTGGACGATCTGCACCAGCACCACCAGCACCACGACCACCGCCAGCATCACTTCCGGCAGGAAGCGCTGGTAGCCGTAGCGGATGCCCAGGTCGCCCAGGCCGCCGCCGCCGACGGCGCCGACCATGGCCGAGTAGCCGATCAGGCTGACCGCGGCCAGCGTCAGGCCGAGCGCGATGGAGGACAGCGCCTCGGGCAGGAGCACCTTGCGGATGATCTGGAACGGCGTGGCGCCCATGGCCTGCGCCGCTTCGATCAGGCCGCGGTCCACCTCGCGCACCGAACCCTCGACGATGCGGGCGATGAAGGGGATGGCGGCGACGGTCAGCGGCACGATGGCCGCCGCGGTGCCGATGGAGGTGCCGGCGACCAGCCGGGTGAACGGGATGATCGCCACCACCAGGATGATGAAGGGCGTCGAGCGCGTGATGTTCACCACGGCGCCGACGACGCGGTTGAAGGTCAGGCTCTGCAACAGCTCGCCCTTGCCGGTGACGGCCAGCAGCACGCCGATGGGCAGGCCGATCAGTGTTCCCAGCGCTCCCGACACCGCCACCATGTGCAGGGTGTCGAGCGTCGCCTTAAACAGCAACGCGATGATTTCCGGGGACAGCATGGCCCAGCACCTCGACTCCGAGATTGTTCACTTTGAGAAGGCTGATAGCCGCCTCGATGACGTTCGGGGGACCCACGACCTCGACCACCAGCGTGCCGAACGGCGCGCCCTGGATCTCGTCGATCTGGCCGTGCCAGATGTTCAGGTCGATGTTGAACTTGCGGCTCAGCAGACTGATGACCGGGGAGGTCGCCCGCTCGCCGGTGAAGGTGATGCGCAGGACGGGATTGCTGTCCGCCACCGGGTCGGGCGACAGGCGGCCCTTGAGGCTGTCCGGCAGGCCGCGGTTGATGACCGGATCGACGAAGCTGCGCGTCACCTCGCTCTTCGGGTGGGCGAAGATGTCGAAGACCGGCCCGCTCTCGATCACCCGGCCGCCGTCGAGCACCGCCACCTTGTGGCAGATCTCCTTGATGACGGCGATCTCGTGCGTGATCAGCACGATGGTGAGGCCGAGCCGCTGGTTGATGTCGGCCAGCAGGTGCAGGATCTGCTCGGTGGTTTCCGGGTCGAGGGCGGAGGTCGCCTCGTCCGACAGCAGAACCTTGGGCTTGGAGGCAAGCGCGCGGGCGATGCCGACGCGCTGCTTCTGCCCGCCCGACAGTTCGGCCGGATAGCGGTCGCGCTTGTCGGCGAGGCCGACAAGGTCGAGCAGCGGCTCCACCGTCTCCCTGATCTGCGCCTTCGGCACGCCGGCCAGTTCCAGCGGCAGCGCCACATTGTCGTATACGGTGCGCGACGACAGCAGATTGAAGTGCTGGAAGATCATGCCGATGGAATGCCGCGCCTCGCGCAGCTGCGCGGGCTTCAGCGCCGTCATTTCGACGCCGTCCACCCACACCTTCCCCCTGGTCGGTGTCTCCAGCAGGTTGATGGTGCGCAGAAGCGTGCTCTTGCCGGCGCCCGAGCGGCCAATGACACCGAAGATCTCGCCCTTCTCGATGGTGAGCGTGGTGTCGGCCAGCGCCGTGACGGAGGCGCCGCCGCCGCGGGCCGGGTAGGTCTTTTCGATGTGCTCTAGCGTAATCATACCGGACTGCTCTTCCGCCCGAAAACGAAGGGGCTGTTTTAGAAGCGGTGCAAGGCCGGCACCAGTGCTTTGCATGGGCATCTGGTGCCGGCCGCGCGCCGGTCTCCCTTCGCTCACCAGGTCGGCACAATGGTGCCGTTGAAGCGCGTCAGGATGAACTGGCGGACTTCGGGCGAGCGATAGATCTCAATAAACCGCTTGATGGCCGGATCGTCCTGCCGATCCTTGCGCACCACCCAGACCAGATGCCACTTGGACTGGTCGTCTTCCAGCTTCAGCGCGCCCTTGGGTTCGAGGCCGGCCAGCACCGCGTAGTTCAGCGTGATGACCGAGGCCTCGACGTCGTCCAGCGAGCGGGGAAGCTGCGCGGCGTCCAGTTCGATGAACTTGAGCCCCTTCGGGTTGCTGGCGATGTCCACGATGCTGGTGCCCGCGCCACCGCCGTTCTTCAGCGTGATCAGCCCGGCGTCGGCCAGCAGCCCCAGCGCGCGGGCACCGTTGGTCGGGTCGTTGGGAATGGAGATGGTGGCGCCGTCCTTGATCTCGGCGACGCTCTTGGCCTTCTTGGCGTAGATGCCCATGGGCACCACCACGCTCTTGGCGACGGGAACGATCTCGTAGCCGCGCTGCTTGATCTGGTTGTCCAGGAAGGGCTGGTGCTG
>JAEYOB010000437.1 GCA_023412175.1 Pseudomonadota bacterium
GATCCGGAGTGAGGGCTCGCCACCGACGCTTACGACCCCGACTTCATCTGATAGGCGGTGCCCCAGCCCCAGGCGCCGGAGCCGAAACCGCGCGCCACCACGCGCTCGCGGTAGATGTCGGACACCCGATCGCCGTCGCCGGCCAGCAGCGCCTTGGTCGAACACATCTCGGCACACAGCGGCAGCTTGCCTTCGGCGAGGCGGTTGCGGCCGTACTTCTTGTACTCGGCTTCGCTGTTGTCCGCCTCCGGACCGCCAGCGCAGAAGGTGCACTTGTCCATCTTGCCGCGGGTGCCGAAGTTGCCGGCCTGCGGGTACTGCGGGGCGCCGAACGGGCAGGCGTAGAAGCAGTAGCCGCAGCCGATGCATAGGTCCTTGTTGTGCAGCACCACGCCTTCTGCGGTCTGGTAGAAGCAGTCTACCGGGCAGACTGCCTTGCAGGGCGCGTCCGAGCAGTGCATGCAGGCCACCGAGATCGAGCGCTCGCCCGGCTTGCCATCGTTGATCGTCACGACGCGGCGGCGGTTGATGCCCCACGGAACTTCATGCTCGTTCTTGCAGGCGGTGACGCAGGCGTTGCACTCGATGCAGCGGTCCGCGTCGCACAGGAATTTCATGCGGGCCATGGTTTAGATCCTTCCTGCGTCAAGCCGCCGAGATGCGGCAGAGTGTGACCTTGGTCTCTTGCATCTGCGTCACCGAGTCGTAGCCGTAGGTGGTGGCGGTGTTCGCCGCCTCGCCCAGCACGACCGGATCGGCGCCCTTCGGGTACCGGCCGCGCCGGTCCTCGCCCTGGAACCAGCCGCCGAAGTGGAAGGGCATGAAGGCCACGCCCCGGCCGACGCGTTCGGTCAGCATCGCCTTGACCTTGACCTTGCCGCGCTCCGGTCCCTCGACCCAGACCATCTGGCCGTCCTTGACGCCCAGGTTGTTGGCGTCGGCGGGGTTGACCTCGACGAACATGTCCTGCTGCAACTCGGCCAGCCACGGGTTGGAGCGGGTCTCGTCACCGCCACCCTCGTACTCGACCAGTCGGCCCGAGGTCAGGATGATCGGGAACTCCTTCGACACGTCGCGGTCCTGGATCGACTTGTAGAGCGTCGGCAGACGCCAGGCCTTGGTGTCCTTGTAGGTCGGGTACTCGGCCACCAGATCGCGGCGCGGCGTGTACAGCGGCTCGCGGTGCACCGGCACCGGATCGGGGAAGTTCCACGCCACGCAGCGCGCCTTGGCGTTGCCCGGTGGGGCGATGCCGTGCTTGATGGCGACGCGCTGGATGCCGCCGGACAGGTCGGTGGTCCAGGACACGGCGCCGATCTTCTCGCCGCCGATCTTGGAGATCACCGCCATCTCGGCCTCGGTCAGGTCCTTGTCCCAGCCCATCTTCTGGAGCATGGCCATGGTGACCTCGGGGTAGCCGTCCTTGATCTCCGAATCGACCGGGTAGGCGCCTTCCGCCAGCAGGGTGACGCCGTTGCGCTCGACGCCGAAGCGGGCGCGGAAGGCACCGCCGCCCTCGGCAACGGGAAGCGAATTGTCGTAGAGGTTGGCGGAGCCGGGATGCTTGATCTCCGGCGTGCCCCAGCACGGCCAGGGCAGGCCATAGAAGTCCCCGTCTGCCGGGCCGCCATTGGCGCGCAACGTCGTCTTGTCGAAGGTCGCCTGGTGCTGCATGTGCAGCTTCATGCGTTCCGGCGACTGGCCGGTGTAGCCGCACGCCCACATGCCGCGGTTCCACTCGCGGGTGATGTTGTCGACGAAGGGCTCGTTGCCGTTGACCTTGATCGCTTTGAACATCGGTTCCGCAAAGCCGAACTTCTTAGCGAACAGGTACATGATCTCGTGGTCGGTCTTCGACTCGAAGAGCGGCTCCATGACCTTGAAGCTCCACTGCACCGAGCGGTTCGACGCGGTACGCGAGCCGTCCGTCTCGAACTGCGTGGCGGCGGGCAGCAGGTAGACACCGTCCTTCCGGTTGTGCAGCACCGCGGTCATGGTCGGATACGGGTCGATGACGACCAGGATATCCAGCTTGTCCATCGCCTTCTGCATGTCGGGAAGGCGGGTCTGGCTGTTCGGCGCATGCCCCCAGAACACCATGCCCTTGATGGTGTCCGGCTGGTCCATGTTCTCCTTGGCTTCAAGGACACCGTCGAACCACCGCGACACGGTGATGCCCGACGCCTCCATCAGCTTCTTGTCCTTGAAGCGGCCGAGCAGATAGTCGTACGGCACGTCCCAGACACGGGCCCAGTGCTTCCAGGCGCCCTCGGCGAGGCCGTAGTAGCCGGGCAGCGTATCGGAGGTGACGCCGAAGTCGGTGGCGCCCTGCACGTTGTCGTGGCCGCGGAAGATGTTGGCACCGCCACCGGCCACGCCGATGTTGCCCAGCGCGAGCTGCAGCACGCAGTAGGCGCGGGTGTTGTTGTTGCCGACGTGGTGCTGGGTGCCGCCCATGCACCAGACCAGCGTGCCCGGCCGGTTGCTGGCGAGCGTGCGCGCCACGCGCTTCACTTGGCTGCCCGGCACGCCGGTGACGCGCTCGACCTCTTCGGGCGTCCACTTCGCCACCTCGGCGCGGACCTCGTCGAAGCCGTAGACGCGCTTGGCGATGTAGTCCTTGTCCTCCCAGCCGTTCTCCAGCACGTGCCAGAGGATGCCCCAAATCAGCGGCACGTCGGTGCCGGGGCGGAAGCGCAT
>JAEYOB010000496.1 GCA_023412175.1 Pseudomonadota bacterium
CCGCGGAGCGCGGACCGGTGGTCGCCTCGCTCTCCGACCCTGCGCAACGCAACTCCATCGGCGCGCATGCCGGCAGCTACGCGGTGTACCGGGCGCTGGCGGTGGCCGCCGGCCAGCTCAGCGCCTACCATGTGCCGGACCTCACCAACACCGCGCCGGCCGAGCCCATCGGGCCGCACCCGCAATGGTTCGATCCGGAGACGATCGTCTCCATGGATCCCTTCGGCCACGCGGTCAGCGAGCTGTTCAAGGAACATCTGGAGCGCGGCGTCGACGTGCGCCCGACCATCGCGGTGACCAAGGCGCGCATCAAGGTGCCGGAACTGGCCGAGGCCATGCAGGCCGGCCGGCTCCGGCCCGACGGGCAGATCCTCCTGCCCAGCGGCGACGCGCGGGTCACCAAGATCGCGGTCGAACCGGTGTGGTTCCTGCCCGGCGTCGCCAAGCGCTTTGGCATCAGCGAGAACGCGCTACGCCGCGGCCTGTTCGAGCACACCGGCGGCATGTTCCCCGAGCTGGTGACGCGCCCCGACCTCAAGGTCTTCCTGCCGCCGATCAACGGGCAGACCGTCTATATCCTCGGCGACATCGCGGCGATCACTGATCCCGACCGCAAGGTCGCCTGCCGTGTGCACGACGAGTGCAACGGCTCGGACGTTTTCGGCTCCGACATCTGCACCTGCCGGCCTTACCTCACGCACGGCATCGAGGAGTGCATCCGCACCGCCCAGGACAACGGCGTCGGGCTGGTCGTCTACAACAGGAAGGAGGGCCGGGCGCTGGGCGAGGTGACCAAGTTCCTGGTCTACAACGCCCGCAAGCGCCAGCCCGGCGGCGACCGCGCCGAGGCCTATTTTGAGCGCACGGAATGCGTGGCCGGCGTGCAGGACATGCGCTTCCAGGAACTGATGCCGGACATCTTCCACTGGCTGGGGGTAACGCGCATCGACCGCATGGTCTCGATGAGCAACATGAAGTCCGACGCCATCCGCCGCGCCGGCATCGAGATCGTCGAACAGATCCCCATCCCCGACGAGTTGATCCCAGACGATGCCAAGGTGGAGATGGACGCCAAGAAGGCGGCCGGCTACTTCACCCCCTCCGTCCCTACGGCGGAGGAATTGGCGCGGGCCAAGGGCCGGGGGCTGACGGATTGAGCGCCGTGCCTGACAGCGTGGCGTGGCTGCTCTCGCCCGACGCCGTGCGCGAGCGGGCGCATGCCCTGCTGGCTGAGGCGGAGCGCGGCGTCCTTGCGCATTTCGAGCTGCGGCCGGAACGGCTGGGCGATGCCGCCGATCTGGTGGCGGAGGTGACGCGCGACGCCTATCCGGATCTGGACGTGCCCTACCACAGCCGCTGGCGGCACTTCGTCGTGAACGGCGAGGATCGCTGGGCAACGCTGGCGGCGGACCTTGAGTGGGCGGACGCCGACGAGGTGGCGCGCATCCGCTTCGACCTTGCGGTGACCAGCGTGCTGCTCGACGCCGGTGCCGGGGAGCGTTGGCGCTACCGTGATGCGGGCGGCGCTGAACTGGCGCGCTCCGAAGGGCTGGCCATTGCCAGCTTCGACATGTTCCGCCACGGGATCTTCTCCCGCTATCCCGAATTTCAGCCGCTGCGCGCCGACGCGGAGGCGCTGGCCCGGCGCAGCGCGGCCGATCTGGCCCGCGGCTTCCAGGTGACGGACGACAACCCGCTGGTCGGGCTGGAGGGGCGGGCGGCGCTGCTTCGCCGGCTTGGCGGGGCGCTGAGCAAATCTCCCGACCTGTTCGGTGCGCCGGGGCGTGTCGGCAATCTCTACGATGCCCTGAAGGCGCAAGCGGTTGACGGCGCGCTGCCGGCTCCGGCGATCCTCGGGGCGGTGCTGCGCGGCCTCGGGCCGATCTGGCCGGGGCGCATCGAACTGGACGGCGTGAACTTGGGCGACGTCTGGCGGCATCCGGCGGTCGGTTTGGTGCCCTTCCACAAACTGTCGCAATGGTTGAGCTACTCGCTGGTCGAGCCGCTGGAGGATTCCGGCATCCGTGTCACCGGCCTGGATCGCCTGACCGGGCTGCCGGAGTACCGCAACGGCGGACTGCTGGTGGACACCGGCGTTCTGGTGCCCAGGGACCCGCACATCCTGACCGAATCGCTGGAGGTCGGCGACGCGGCAGTGGTCGAGTGGCGGGCGCTGACCGTGGCGCTGCTCGACTGGCTGGCGGACGAGGTGCGCGCCCGCCTCGGCGTGCCGGCGGCGGACTTCCCTCTCGCGAAGGTCCTGCAAGGCGGCACCTGGGCCGCCGGCCGGGCCGTCGCCCGCCGCCTGCGCCCGGATGGCGGCCCCCCGATCCGCATCCGCAGCGACGGCACCGTGTTCTGAGAAGAGGTCGTATTCCGAGAAGAGGTGACGCCATGCCCATCCCGACGCTCACCCTCATCGACCACCCGCTGGTGCGGCACAAGCTGACCCTGCTGCGCCGCAAGGAGACGCCGACGCTGCGCTTCCAGGAGGTGATGCGCGAGGTCTCGCAGCTCATGGGCTACGAACTGACGCGCGATCTGCCGCTGGAGGAACGGCCGGTGGAAACGCCGCTCGCCACCTTCGACGCGCCGATCCTCACCGGCAAGAAGCTGTGCCTGGTGTCGATCATGCGGGCCGGGCAGGGCATGCTGGACGGCATGCGCAGCTTGCTGCCCTCGGCGCGTATCGGCCACATCGGGCTCTACCGCGACCAGGAGACGCTGACCCCCGTCGAGTACTTCTTCAAGGTGCCCGAGGACATCGAGGACAGAATGGTCATCCTGGTCGATCCCATGCTCGCCACCGGCCACACGGCGACGGCGGCGGTGCACCGGCTGAAGGACGCGGGGGCGGTGTCGATCAAGCTGGCCGTGCTGGTGGCGGCGCCCGAGGGGTTGCGCACATTCCACGATTCCCATCCGGACGTGCCGGTCTACGCGGCGGCGGTGGACCGGAAACTTGACGAACACGGCTACATCCTGCCCGGCCTGGGCGACGCCGGCGACCGGCTGTACGGGACACGCTAATTGCGGTTGCCGCATTTTTAATCACGTGCGAGGTTCTGTGCCTGCGGAGTGCCCGATGCGCGGCGGGCCGCCCCTTGGCGGCGCTGGCGCAGCGGGTGGCATCCCTGTTGCACACCCACGCGGGCCGTCGCAGCGAACGGCCAGGGACATGGAAGGGGAAGCATACATGGCGCATCGTTGGAGTGATATGGCCGCCCGCCTGACGCGGCGCGCGGTGCTCTGTGGCGTGGCAGCGGCGGCCATCGCCGTCTCGGCTCCGGCCTGGGCGCAATCCAAGGTGAAGGTGGCCGGCGTCTACACGG
>JAEYOB010000508.1 GCA_023412175.1 Pseudomonadota bacterium
GGCCCGCCCCCAACTCGCTCCCGGAGGGTGCATCCCGACGCCGGCCGTCGGCGCGCCGGTGGTTGTCCAGCGCAACAAGCCGGTGAAGCTCGTCTACGAGGACGGGCAGTTGATGCTGGCCGCCCGCGGCCGTGCGTTGCAGGACGGCGGGGTGGGCGACGTGGTGCGGGTGATGAACGCCGCCAGCAGCGTCATCGTCACCGGGACCATCACGGGGCCGCAGACCGTATCCGTCGCCGGGCCGCAAGTGGCGGCGGAACAGCCATGACGAAGGAGTTCAGCATGCGCGCAACGCTCGTTGTGGCGATGACGGCCGTGGTGGCGCTCGGCGGATGCGGCCGGCTGGCCGAGGTCGGCAGCGCGCCTGCGCTGTCGGCAATATCGAACCCGGCCGCCCAGCCGGAAGCGCGCGTCATCTCCATGCCCATGCCGCAGCCGGCGACGGCGGGGCAGATCCCCAGCTCGCTGTGGCGCGCCGGATCACGCGACTTCTTCCGCGACCCGCGCGCCAAGCAGGTGGGCGACCTGCTGACGGTGATCATCAACATCACCGACCAGGCGCAGATGGAAAACCAGACGCAGCGCCAGCGCGCCAACTCCGAGAATCTGGGGGTGCCGAACTTCTTCGGGCTGGAGAGCCGCCTGCCCGCCGTGCTGCCCGACGCGGTGAACCCGTCGAGCCTGGTGGACATCGACAGCGGCAGCTCCTCCACCGGCGCCGGCACGATCCGGCGCAACGAGCGCATCGCCATGCGTGTCGCCGCGGTGGTGACCGAGGTGCTGCCGAACGGAAACTTCGTCGTCGCCGGGCGCCAGGAGGTGCGGGTCAACTACGAACTCCGGGAGATGCGCATCGCCGGCGTCATTCGGCCGGAGGACATCACGAACGTCAACACCATCGACTACGACAAGATCGCCGAGGCGCGGATCATCTATGGCGGGCGCGGGCAGATCACCGACGTGCAGCAGCCCCGCTACGGCCAGCAGGTGCTCGACATCGTGCTGCCGTTCTGACATCCGCCGAAGGAACCGTCATGAAGCCTGTCATCGCCTTCGGTGCCGCCGCCATGCTCGCGTTCGCCACGGGCTACGGCGCCGGCCGCTTCCAGATGTGGCGGGAGGCGGTGCCGGCTGCGGCGGCGCAGATTGCCGAAGCGGCCGACGGCCCATTCTATGTGGAGGCGGGGCAACTGGTCGTGCCGGTGTGGGTGGATGGCCGCACGCAGGCGTTCATCCTGACCCAGATCACCCTGGAGGCGGCCGGCACGGAGGAGGCGAACCTGCTGCGCCGCCGCCTGCCGCAGGCGCGCAGCGCGCTGCTCCAATCGCTCTACGGCCTTGCGGGGAGCGGCTTCTTCGACGGTCCGGCGGTGGTGCCGGTCGAAGCCGCCCGTGCCCTGCAGGACGGGGCCAACGCGCAGCTCGGCCAACCGCTGGTGAAGGCGGTGCTGATCGACCGCCTCCTGCGCCAGGACAACAGCCGCCTTTGAGTCTCAGGACGCTGAAAGCACGTCTTCCGGCCGGACGACGGCGCCGCCCTTGAGGACGAACAGCGTGCTCCCGTCGACCGTGCGGACCTCCTTGACGGTGTCCGTCACGACGGTGGCAGTGTTCAGCGCATTGCCGGACTTGTCCTTGGCGTTGATGCGGATGTGATAGGTCCCGTCCGGCGCCGTGGTGCCGTTGGAGAGCTTTCCATCCCAGGTGAAGACCTGCCGTCCCGCCTGGAGCGAGCCCTGCGTGCTGTGGACGAGTTTGCCGGAACTGTCCAGCACCTCGATCTGCACCTTGGCCGGCGAGCCTTCCACCGCGTAGGCGACCTCCGCCTTGCCGCCGGACAGCGACACCGTGTCGGTCACGGCCTCGACGGAGCGGCCCAGATACGCCATGTCCATGCGCATACCGCTGTTCTTCAGCGTTTCCAGGACCTGGGTGAGCGTCTCGTTGGTCTTCACCCCCTGCTCGACCGTCGAGAGCTGGGCGAGCTGCGTCATGAACTGCGTGGCGTCCATGGGGGCCAGCGGGTCCTGGTTTCGCAGTTGCGCCGTCAGCAGCTTGAGGAACGCCTCGTAATCCACCGTCGCCTTCTTGGCGTCCGTCGATGTGCCGCCGACGGCCTTGTTCGCCGTGGATAGGGTTGCGGCTGTGCTGCTCATCGGATTTCCCCTTCGGGTTCAAACGGAGATGTCGACGACGCCGTCGATCGGACGAGGCGCCCGCTCGGGCTGAGGTTCTGCGTTGGCGGCATCGGCTTCGCCTCGCCAAACCGCCTGCTTCCGGCCGCCCTCGCCGTGGGCGTCGAAGTGACGGGGCTGCCCGTCGCCCTGCAGCGAGAACTGGAGGGACGCGGTGTCGAGTTTCAGGCCCGTATCGCCGAGCGCGCGTTCCAACTGGTGCAGATCACGGCGCAATAGGATCAACGCTTCGTTCGATTCCGCCTTCACGGTCAGGGTGACGGTGCCATCGCTCACCTCGGCGACGACCCGGACCGGACCGAGGTCCGGCGGCGAAAGGTCGATGTGGAACTCGCCGCCGCCCGCGTTTGCCACGCGGACCAGCGGTGCCGCCACCTGCGCGGCCGGTGTGGGGGTGTGCGCGGCTGCGGCGGCGTGCGTCGAGGTCGCCGCGTAGTTCGACGCAGCCTGGGCG
>JAEYOB010000568.1 GCA_023412175.1 Pseudomonadota bacterium
TCTCGGGGCCGGGCTTCTCCGGGGCGGGCGGGGGCGGAGGCGGACGCCAGTTCCTGAAGCACGCGACGAAGTTCTGATCCTTGCACTGCTCAGTCAGAAGCTCGTGGGTGTCCGGACCGAGCGCGACTGGGCCGGACGGCGCCAGCGGCATCACCGCCGGCGGCCGGGGCAGCGGCGGTTCCGGCGAATCATCGCCCGGCACGTCGTCGGCGAACGCCGGTGCGGCGGCCAGCAGCAGGGAAAGGACAAGAAGCGCGCGCACGGGAACCCGTGGTTTCGAAAGGATCCGGGTCGCCATTATGGGATCACCCGGCTCCCACCGCTACGGACAAATCCCCGCCCCTGCCCTTACAGCCCGGCGGCGAAGCGCTTTTCGAAGCGGGCGAGATCGGCGGGATCGAGCGCTACGTGCAGGTGCGCCCGCTCCTCGTCGTCGCGGCGCTCCAGCACCTCGCCGCGGTCGTAGAGCCACGCCAACGCGGCGCCGTTGCCCAGTTCGATCGACAGATCCACCACCTGCCGGCCGAGATTCATGCGATGGTCGAGCAGCGCGTCGAGCGCCTCGATCCCCTGCCCCGTCAGCGCCGACACGCCGACCCGGCGCTGGTCGCGACGGATCTGGGCGGCCAGCGCGGCGCGGTCGGCCTCGTCCAGGCAATCAATCTTGTTAAGCACCTCGACGACACGATCGTCGGTGTCCGGGTCGATGCCGATGTCGCGCAGCACGGACGCCACGTCGTCCCGCTGGGCGTCGGTGTCCGGGTGGGCGATGTCGCGCACGTGCAGGATGATGTCGGCGCCGTCCACCTCCTCGAGCGTGGCGCGGAACGCCTCGACCAGATGGTGCGGCAGGTCGGAGATGAAGCCGACCGTATCGGACAGGATGACCTTCCGGCCGGACGGCAGCGTCACCTGCCGCATGGTCGGATCCAGCGTCGCGAACAGTAGGTCCTTGGCGAACACGTCGGCGTTGGCCAGCCGGTTGAACAGCGTCGACTTGCCGGCGTTGGTGTAGCCGACCAGCGCCACCACGGGATAGGGCACCTTGGCGCGCGCCTTGCGGTGCAGACCGCGGGTGCGGCGGACGTCCTCCAGTTCCTTCTTGATCTTGATGATGCGGTCGCCGATCAGGCGGCGGTCCATTTCAAGCTGCGATTCACCGGGACCACCGAGGAAGCCGAAGCCGCCGCGCTGGCGTTCCAGGTGGGTCCACGACCGCACAAGCCGGGATTTCTGGTAGGTCAGCGACGCCAGTTCGACCTGCAGTTGGCCCTCGCGGGTGCGGGCGCGGGCGCCGAAAATCTCCAGGATCAGGCCGGTCCGGTCGATGACCTTGGCCTTGATGCCCTTTTCCAGGTTGCGCTGCTGTACCGGGCTGAGCGCGTGGTCGAGAACGACCAGCGCCGCCTCGCTTTCCTCGACGATCTGGGCAAGGTGCTCGACCGTGCCGGAGCCGAGCAGCGTGGAGGGGTGCGGGCGGTTCACGCGGACGCACTCGGCGTGCACCACCTCCAGTTCGATCGCCCGGGCGAGGCCGACGGCCTCCTCCAGACAAGCCTCGGGTGCACGCGGCGCCTCGTGGGCGTCGCGCAGCACGGGATGGACGACGATGGCGCGGCCGGAGCCGCGCGACTCCTGGCCCTCGCCATTGATGGCGCCGCTTGCGGGCGTGCCGTTGACCGGGGTTCCTTTGGATAAGACGTTAATCGCTCTCACCTTCCTTGGGCGGTTCGAACAGCTGGACCGGATGTGCCGGCATCACCGTCGAAATCGCGTGTTTGTAGACCAACTGCGAATGTGCATCCCGCCGCAGCAGTACGGAAAAGTTATCAAACCAAGTGATGATGCCCTGAAGTTTGACGCCATTCACCAGGAAGACGGTTACGGGAGTCTTGTTCTTTCGGACGTGATTAAGAAAGACGTCCTGCACGTTCTGGCTTTTTTCAGACATGTTGTTGTGCCCCCTTCTTTGATGCTTATTGGGGCCCGACTGGAGCCCGCTCCCTGCAATGTATTGTGTTCAGTTCGCCACACCCGTCCCATTCGGAGCTTGCACGGATATGGTATCACCGATGCCGCGCACCAAGCCACACAGCGCGTGGCAGGTGTCATACCGGTGCGTCGGCGGGAAGCGGCCAAACCCCTCCCCTTCCGCGTCTCCCACGAGAATCGGCACGAGGCCCGCTGCGTGGGCGCACTCCATGTCGATGTCGGTGTCGCCGATGAACCACACCTTGTGCGACGGCGCAATCCCCGATGGCGCAAGGGCCATGTGCACCGGGGCGCAGTGCGGCTTGTCGGCCTCGGCGTCCTGGGCGCCGACGAGCCGCCCGAAGAAATGCGTCCAGCCCAGCGCCTCCGCCTCGGCGCGCAGGAAGCGGCCGGTCTTGTTGGACACCACCGCCTGGTACACGCCGCGTGCGGCAAAGGTTTCCAGCAGCACCTGCGCGCCCCGAATCGGGCGCAGGTGCTCCAGATGGTGCGCCTCGAAGTAGGCGTAGAACTGGTCGCGGGCCTCGGTCCAGCGCTCGCCGAAGAGGCGCGGGAAGCTGTCGCGCAGCGACTGCTTGATGCGCTCGCGCGCCTCCTCCTCGGTCCAGGGCCGCCGGCCATGGGCGACGAGGGCGTGGTTGAGCGCGGCGCGGATGGTGCCCCAGTTGTCGACCAGGGTGTTGTCCCAGTCGTAGAGCACCGCGTGCGGCAGCGACAGGGAATCGGTTCGGGGTGAAGTCACGCGGCTCTCCGCAACACGTCGTCGATGTAGGCCCGGCGCAGGTCGAGCGTGACCGGGCCCGGCTTTCCACCGCCCACCGCGCGGCCGTCGATGCGGGTCACCGGCAGGGCGAATGTGCCGGCCGACGACAGGAACGCTTCACGCGCCGCCAGCGCCTCTTCGACGGTGAAGGAGCGTTCCTCGACCGGCAGCCCGATCTCGCCCGCCAGCCGGAGCAGCGTCAGACGGGTGACGCCGTTGAGGATCTTCGGACTCGGCTCGCGGGTGACCAGCGTGCCCGCCGCGGTGACGATCCAGGAGTTGGAGGAGCAGCCCTCGGTCACCGAGCCGTCCGAATCGATCATCCACGCCTCGTAGGCGCCGGCTTCAGCCGCTTGCTGCTTGCCCAGCACCTGCGCCAGCAGGCCGGTGGTCTTGATGTCGCGCCGCCCCCAGCGGATGTCGGGGATGGTAATGACCGGTACGCCGTTTTCCAACTGCCCCGGCTGGGTCCAGTTCTGCACGCGCCGCGTGGTGATCACCAGAGCCGAGGGGCGCGGCGACGGGAACCGGAAGTCGCGCGGCGCCACCCCGCGACTCACCTGCATGTAGACGCTGCCGTTGTGCATCCCGTTGCGCCGCACCAGTTCGCGGACGATGCGCTCCAGCACCCGCCGGCCCACCGGCCAGGGAATGCTCAGCGCGTCGAGGCTGCGGCCCAACCGGTCCAGGTGGCCGTCCATGTCGGCGAAGCAGCCGTCCAGGACGGTGACGACCTCGTACACTCCATCGGCGAACTGGTAGCCGCGGTCCTCGACATGGACAGCGGCGCGGTCATGGGGCACATAGCGGCCGTTGACATAAGCCCATCGAGCCATTGCTTCTGGTTCTTCGTTCGTTTGACCCGGGGATGAAAAAGTAACGCGCCTCAACAATCCGTGCGCTCAATCGGCGCAGATCGCCGACGT
This sequence comes from Pseudomonadota bacterium, assembly GCA_023412175.1. Classification (GTDB taxonomy): domain Bacteria; phylum Pseudomonadota; class Alphaproteobacteria; order Azospirillales; family Azospirillaceae; genus Azospirillum. Next base: position 3,682 of record JAEYOB010000568.1, read on the forward strand.
TAGCACCAAGATGCGGTCGCACCAAGGGGCTGAGAGCGACGCCCGTCAATCGATGAAGGCCTTCCCCTTCTCGTTGCCGTGCACGCCCAGGCTCTTGAGCTTGCGGTGCAGGGCCGAGCGCTCCATGCCGACGAAGGCGGCAGTGCGCGAGATGTTGCCGCCGAACCGCGTCACCTGCGCCAGCAGGTACTCGCGCTCGAACACCTCCCGCGCCTCGCGCAGCGGCAGGCCCATGATCTCCCCGCCCTTGTCCCACTTCAGCACGGTCGGCGTGATGGCGCCGATTTCCGGCGGCAGCATGTCGGCGCGGATCGGCTCCTTATGGTCGCCCTGGGCCATGATCAGCAGCCAGTCCACCACGTTGCGCAACTGGCGCACGTTGCCGGGCCAGTCGTAGGCCTGGAGCGCCGCCATGGCATCCTCGCCGAACTCGCGCGATGGCAGGCCGGCGGCCTCGCCGGAGCGCTGCATGAAGTGCTTGGCCAGCATCGGGATGTCCTCGCGCCGCTCGGTCAGCGAGGGCACGCGGATCGGCACCACGGCGAGGCGGTAGAACAGGTCCTGGCGGAACCGGCCGTTCTCGATCTCGGCCTGGAGGTCGCGGTTGGAGGTGGCAATGACGCGCACGTCCACCTCGACCCGCTGGCCGCCGCCGACACGCTCGAAGGTCTGCTCCTGGAGCGCGCGGACGATCTTGCCCTGGGTCTCCAACGGCATGTCGGCCACCTCGTCGAGCAGCAGGGTGCCGCCGTGCGCCTGCTCGAAGGTGCCGATCTTGCGGCCGTGCCCGTCAACGCCGGCCTCTGTGCCGAACAGCTCGATCTCCAGCCGGTCGGGGCGCATGGTGGCGCAGTTCAGCCCAACGAACGGCCCGGTATTGCGGCGCGAACGCTGGTGGAGCTGGCGCGCCACCACCTCCTTGCCGGAGCCGGCCGGGCCGGTGATCAGCACGCGGCTGCCGGTGGGGGCCACCTTCTCGATCGACTGGCGCACCTGGGTGACGGCGGCGGAGCGGCCGATCAGCTCGACCTCGCCGCCGGCGCGCAGCCGCAGCTCCTCGTTCTCGCGGCGCAGCCGGGCCGCCTCTATGGCCCGCTCGACCATCAGCAGCAGGCGGTCGGCCTTGAACGGCTTCTCGATGAAGTCGTAGGCGCCGATCTTGATGGCGCTGACCGCGGTCTCGATGGTCCCGTGTCCGGAGATCATGATCACCGGCAGGTTGGGATGGTCGCGCATGAGCTGTTCGAGGATCTGCAACCCGTCGAGCCGGCTGCCCTGCAGCCAGATGTCGAGGATCACCAGGTTCGGCCGGCGCGCCGCGACCTGGGTGAACGCCTGGTCGGCGTCCGCCGCCTCGCGGGTCTTGATCCCCTCGTCGTTCAGGATGCCCGCGATGAGCATCCGGATGTCCGACTCGTCATCGACGATCAGAATGTCATGAGCCATTGGCTGCCCGCCTCTGTTCTCCGCCGGTCTGCGCCGGCCTCTCCTCCGCGGCTACGGGTTCCGCAGCCGCCATGTTGCGTGGGATGACCAGGGCGACCCGGGCGCCGCCGCCCGGCCGGTCGTCGAGCGTCAGCTCGCCGCCATGGTCCTCCATGATCTTCTTGACGATCGCCAGCCCCAGGCCGGTCCCCTTGGTACGGGTGGTGACGTAGGGTTCGGTCAGGCGGTGGCGCTCGTCCTGGGGGAGCCCCTTGCCGTTGTCCTCGACGATCATCGCGACCCGTTCCGCATCGGCCTCGATGCGCATGCCGATGTGGCCGGGCGGCAGTTCGGCGCCGTCAGCCGGCGGGGGGCGCCCCTCGATGGCGTCCACGGCGTTCTGCAGCAGGTTGGTCAGCGCCTGCGAGATCTGCCGGGAGTCGCACGCCACGGTGAGCGGACCGGGCGGCAGCGCGACATCGAACTTCACCTTGCCGGCGTGTGCGCTGGTCTGCAGGAACACCGCCTGACGGGCGAGGTCGTTGACGTTGACGGGCTTCATCACCGGCTGCGGCATGCGCGCGAAGGCCGAGAACTCGTCCACCATGCGGCGGATGTCGTCCACCTGCCGGACGATGGTGTCCGTGCACATGGTGAACACCTCCGTGTCCTCCGGCGTGATCTGCTTCAGATACTTGCGGCGCAGCCGCTCGGCCGAGAGCTGGATGGGGG
>JAEYOB010000583.1 GCA_023412175.1 Pseudomonadota bacterium
CCTCGGGGCCGGCGACCAGCGAGCGCGCCCGCCACACCGGCAGGATGCGGGTCTCCGGCGCCACGCGGGCGGCGGCCAGCCAAGCGGGATCCTTGCGGCGATGCGCGGCGCGGTCGATGGAGCCGCAGGCGTAGGCGTTCGGTCGGTCGAGCATGGGGAAAAGTGTAGGCCGCGCCGCGCCGTCCGGCAAACCGCTTTCCGGCTTGCGCGGGCTGCGCGGGCGTTTAGGATGCCCGCCATCCCTCTCCCGTGCCCGGCGGAGCCCCAGCATGCCCGAGACCTGTCCCGCCCATCTGGTGGCGCTCGCCGAGCGTCTGGCCGACTCCAGCGCGCCGGTCGTGCGCCGCTACTTCCGCACCGACCTCGCGGTGCACGACAAGGCCGACGCCTCGCCGGTCACCGTGGCCGACCGCGAGGCGGAGCGCGCCATCCGCGCCGTCATCGAGGCGGAACGCCCGGAGGACGGCATCTATGGCGAGGAGTACGACACCAAGAACCTGGACGCCGAATGGGTATGGGTGATCGACCCGATCGACGGCACCAAGTCCTTCATCACCGGCCGTCCGATCTTCGGCACACTGATCGCGCTGCTGCACCGGGGCACCCCGGTGCTGGGCATCATCGACCAGCCGATCATCGGCGACCGCTGGGTCGGCGTCGCCGGCCGCCAGACCACCCACAATGGCCGGCCGGCCACGGTGCGCGGCTGCCCCGGCGGGCTGGGCGGGGCGATGCTCGGCACCACCTCGCCGGACCTGTTTCCCGGCGGCACCGCGGCCGGGTTCGAGCGGGTGAGGAACGCCGCCAAGGTCACCGTCTACGGCGGCGACTGTTACACCTACGGGCTGCTGGCCTCGGGCTATTACGACCTCGTGGTCGAGGCGGGGCTGAAGCTGTACGACTTCGCCGCCCTGGTACCGGTGGTGACCGGCGCCGGGGGCCTGATGACCGACTGGAACGGCAACCCGCTGAACGCCGCGTCGGACGGCCAAGTCATCGCCGCGGGCGACGCCCGCACCCACCGCGAGGCGCTGGCCGCGCTCGCCGGCTGAACCCCGCCAGCCCATATGAACCGGACCATGACTTCCACCATCGTCGCCAAGCCGGCGCGTTCCGTTCTCGACGAGGCGCCCGACAACCTCAAGGCCTTCGTCGGCTCGCTGGCGGACAAGGTGGCGCAGGGCGCCAACTGGATGGTCCGCAAGAAGACGCTGTGCGACTACATGCTCAGCCTCGGCTCCTATCTGGCGCTGAGCCCGGCCGAGCGGCTGGAGCTGGCCGGCAGGACCGGCCACGAGCTGCCGCCGGAGGATCCGAACGCGGGCGACACGCCGGCGCGCTTCGGCGAGGTGCTGCCCTTCTACGTCGGCGGCATCCTGGAGATCCTGGCCGAGGAGCGCATTGCCAGCGCCGAACAGGCCGCCATCTACATCCTGTCCATCCATCCCGAGCATCAGGCGGCGGCCGAGGCCTGGATGGTCGCCGACCCGAAGAACGCCAAGGCCGTGCGCAAGGTGGTGCGCGGCGACCGGCGCTTCGCCGCCCTGCTGAAGACCGCCCGCGTGCCCGGCGCGCGCGGCGCCGCCCTCTCCGAAGAAGGAACACCGTCGTGACCGCCATCGCCAAACCCGAAAACTCCGTGTTCGACACGGCCCCCGAGGAATTGCGCCCGGTCCTGGACTCCATCGCCGAGGCGGTGCAGGGCGACGCCAACTGGAAGGTCCGCAAGAAGACTCTGCTCGACGCGCTGCTGGTGATCGAGACCATGACCCAGCTCAGCCCGCGCCAGCAGGAGGCGTTCGAGGCGCTGATGACCGGCATCGAGGACGGCTCGATCTCCGAGGAGCAGGCCAAGACCGCCATGGACGCCATCGAGGCGGACGAGGGCGGCGAGGAGGACGGGGAAGACGAGGAGGACCAGGACGTCGGCGCCTCGGCCGAGGTGCTTCCGGTGTTCATCGGCGCCGTGCTGGAGCGCCTGGGCGAGGACCGCATCACCAGCGTCGAGCAGGCCGCCGTCTACATCCTGTCGGTCCACCCCGAGCACTACGGGGCGGCCGAGGACTGGCTCCAGGCCGACATCAAGAACGCCAAGGCCTTCAAGAAGCTGCTGCGTGCCGACCGCCACTACGCCAACTTGTTCGAACTGCTGCTCGGCGACGAGGACGAGGACGAAGGCGAGGACGGCCTGCCGCCGGAGGACGCGGAGAAGGCGTAAAGGGAAGCCTCGGACATATCGGCTTGACCCGCGCGCATCCATGGCGATCTTTCGAAGGTTCGCCATTGCCCGCGGGTCGCCGTCCATGCGCCTTCTGCCTGCCGCTTTCGCCGCCCTCCTCGCCCTGGCCGCCCCGGCCCTGGCGGACGCCACCCGCACGCACGCGCTGCGGCAGTTCGGCGAGCCGATGTTCGGGCCGGACGTCAGTCACCTCCCGCACGCCAACCCCGAAGCCCCCAAGGGCGGGCAGATCACGCTGGCCTCGCCCGGCACCTTCGACAGCCTGAACGGCCTGATCCTGCGCGGCGTGCAGCCGCGCACGCTGGGGCTGATCTCCGACAGCCTGATGACCGGCTCGGGCTGGGAGCTGGACGCCGCCTACGGCCTGCTGGCCGGGAGCGTCGAGGTGCCGGACGACAGGAGCTGGGCCGTCTTCCACCTGCGGCCCGAAGCCCGCTGGCACGACGGCGCGCCGGTCACCGCGCACGACGTGCTGTTCACCTGGGAGTCCATCCAGGCGCACGGCTCCCCCTTCCTCAAGTCGTTCCTCGACCGGGTGGCGGGCGTCGAGGCGCTGGACGACCGGCGGGTGCGCATCACGCTGAAGACCACCGGCGAGATCAAGCCGATCATCGACTTCGGCACCGCCATCGCCCCGCAGCCCAGACATTGGTGGACCGCCGAGGGCCGCGACATCTCCAAGACCACGCTGGAGCCGCCGCTCGGCTCCGGCCCCTACCGGATCAAAACCGTCGATGCCGGCCGCTCGATCACCTACGAGCGGGTGGCGGACTACTGGGGCAGGGATCTGGCCGTCAACCGCGGCCTGCACAATTTCGACACGGTGAAGGTGGACTTCTACCGCGACGACGATGTGATGTTCGAGGCGTTCAAGGCCGGCGCCTACGACTTCCGCGGGGAATACCGGGCGCAGCGCTGGAGCACCGGCTACGACTTCCCCGCCGCCCAGGACGGCCGCGTCGAGCGCCGCGCCATCCGCAGCGAGTTGCCGCTGGGCGCCCAGGGCTACCGCTTCAACCTGCGGCGGCCGAAGTTCGCCGACCCGCGGGTGCGCGAGGCGTTCGGCTATCTGTTCGATTTCGAGTGGATCCGCCGGAACATCCTGTACGGCCAGTACACCCGCACCGCCTCCAACTTCCCCAACTCCGACTACGGCGCCAGCGGGCTGCCGACACCCGCGGAACTCAAGCTGCTGGAGCCGCACCGGACCAAGCTGCCGGAACGCCTGTTCGCCCAACCCTTCGAGCCGCCGTCCACCGACGGCAGCGGCAACAACCGCGCCAACGTCCGCAAGGCGTACGAGCTGTTCAAGGCAGCCGGCTGGGAGACGCGCAACGGCAAGCTGGTCAACGCGCAGACCGGCGAGCCGATGACCGTCGAGTTCCTCGACGGCACCGGGGCGCTGACCCGCGTCAACCAGCCCTACATCGAGACGCTGCGCCGCGCCGGCATCGACGCCCAGCTCCGCATCGTCGATACGGCGCAGTACCAGGCGCGCACGGACGAGTTCGACTTCGACGTGGTGGTGGCGAACTTCAACTTCTTCAGCCCGCCGGGGACGGAGCTGCGCAACTATTTCGGCTCGGCGGCGGCGGACGTGAAGGGCTCGGCCAACTACGCCGGCATCAAGGATCCGGTGGCCGACGCGCTGATCGAGGAGGTGATCGCCGCCAGGGACCTGGACAGCCTGCAGGCCGCCACCCGCGCGCTCGACCGCGTGCTGCTGTGGAACCACACCATGGTGCCGCACTGGTACAACCCGGACAACTGGGTCGCCTACTGGGCGAAGTTCGGCTGGCCCGAGACCAGCGCCAAGTACGACATGGCCTTCCGCAACAACGGCTATCCCGCGACGTGGTGGGTGGATCCGGCCAAAGCGGCCAAGCTCGGGCGGTGAGCCTGCCACGCTTACGCCTTGATCAGGGCGGACCGTGGGGCCAACTGGGGACAGCAAGGCCGGCAGCGACAGGGAAGGCAATGAAGAACAAGACCACCATCCTCGCGGCGGCGCTCGGCCTGTTCCTCAGCGTCCCGGCGCTCGCGCAGGACACCACGAAATCCTGGGCCATCGCCGAGTTCGGCCAGCCGAAATACGGCCCGGACATGCCGCACTGGCCCTACGCCGCCCCGAACGCGCCGAAGGGCGGGTCCATCGTGCTGGGCGCCTTCGGCAGCTTCGACACGCTGAACACCATGATCGAGCGCGGCTCCTGGCCGGGCAGCATCGGGCTGACCGGCGCGGCGCTGATGACCGGCTCGGCCGACGAGCTGGTCGCCGCCTACGGCGTGATCGCCGAAACCGCCGAGTACCCGGCCGACAAGAGCTGGATCGCCTTCGACCTGCGGCCGGAGGCGCGCTGGCACGACGGCACGCCGATCACCGCCGACGACTTCGTCTTCGCCTTCGACTTCACCCGCCAGAACGGACGGCTGTTCCTGCGCTCCTTCTACGACGACGTGGAGGGCTGCGCGGCCGAGACGCCGAGGCGCCTGAAGTGCACGATGCGCACGAAGGACACCATGAAGCCGCTGCTGGCGATCTCCAGCCTGTCGCCGCTGCCGCGGCACTACTGGAGCCAGCCCGGCCGCGACCTCACCAAGACGACGCTGGAGCCGCCGGTGGCGGCCGGTCCTTACCGGATCAAGGCGGTCGACCCCGGCCGCTCGATCACCTACGAGCGCGTCAGGGACTGGTGGGCCAAGGATCTGCCGCAGATGCGCGGCCTCTACAACATCGACGAGATCCGCTTCGACTACTACCGCGACGACACGGTGATGTTCGAGGCGTTCATGGCCGGCCGCATGGACTTCTGGGAGGAGAACAAGGCGCAGCGCTGGGCCAACGCCTACACCACCGCAGCGGTGACCGAGGGCCGCGTCGTGCGCCGCGAGACGCCGGACAACACGCCGCGCGGCGTGTCGGGCTACGTCATGAACACCCGCCGGCCGATCTTCCAGGACATCCGCGTCCGGCAGGCGATCAACTGGCTGTACGACTTCGAGACGGTCCAGCGCCAGCTTCTGTACGGCCAGTACAAGCGGGTGAAGAGCTGGTTCCCCAACTCCGAATACGGCGCCTCCGGCGCGCCGACGGCGGAGGAGCTGGACATCCTGGCGCCCTACAAGGACAGGCTGCCGCCCGAGGTTCTGACCAAAGCCTTCGAGCCGCCGGTCACCGACGGCACCGGCAACAACCGCGCCAACGTGCGCGAGGCACTGCGCCTGTTCAAGGAGGCCGGCTGGGAGGTGCGGAACGGCGTGCTGACCAACGCGGAGACCGGCCAGCCCTTCGCCTTCGAGATCCTGATGTACGATCCCGGCTTCGTCCGCGTGACGGAGCCCTTCGTCGTGGCGTTGAAGCGGGTGGGCATCGAGGCGCAGATCCGCGTGGTCGACACCGCCCAGTACAAGGTGCGCACCGACGAGTACGACTTCGACATGGTGAACCTGGGCCTGAATTTCTTCGCCCCGCCGGGGCCGGAGCTGCGCTCGTTCTTCTCGTCCAGGGTGGCCGGCGTGAACGGCCAGGGAAACTTCGCCGGGATCAAGGACCCGGTGGTGGACGACCTGATGGACAGGATCGTCGCCGGCACCGATCTTCCCGCCATCGAGGCGACGACCCGCGCCCTCGACCGCACGCTGCTTTGGGGGTACTACGTCGTGCCCCTCTGGTATAACGACAAGGATCGCCTCGCCTACTGGGACAAGTTCGGCTATCCGCAGACCATGGGGAAGTATTCCAACGGCTTCCCCACCACCTGGTGGATCGATCCCGCCAAGGCGGCGGCCCTCCAGGCCCGCCGCTGACCGATCGCCCCTGCGCCCGGCATTCGGCCACTGCGTTAGGAAGGAGAGCATAGCCCGCCATGCTGGCCTACATCATCCGCCGCCTGCTGCTGATCATCCCGACGCTGTTCGGGATCATGGTCATCAACTTCCTGATCGTGCAGATCGCCCCCGGCGGGCCGATCGAGCAGATCATCGCCCGCGTCCAGGGCACGGCGGTGGAGGCGACGGCGCGCATCGGCGGCACCGGCGGCGGCGACGCCTCGTCCGCCGCCCAGCAGGCCCAGCAGCACGGC
>JAEYOB010000601.1 GCA_023412175.1 Pseudomonadota bacterium
GCCGCGGCCCATGCCACGCGTCCGGGCGAGGTCGTCCACCGTGGTCGGCGCGTGGGCGGCGATCTCCAGCATCGCCTCGTCGCGCAGCACGCGCGAGCGGGGCAGGACGCGGCGCTGGGCCTCGCGCTCGCGCCAGGCGGCCAGTTCCTTCAGCACGGCCACGAAGCGCGGCTTGTTGGTGCGCACCTTGAGGCGCATCCAGGCGTTCTCCGGGTCGCCCTGGTAGGTGGCGGGGTCGGTCAGCACCGCCATCTCCTCCTCCAGCCAGTGCTCGCGCCCGGTTTTGGCGAGGCGGCGGCGCAGCTTCTCGTAGGCGGGGCGGAGGTGGGTGACGTCGGACAGCGCGTAGGTGAGCTGGCGGTCGGTCAGGGGCCGGTGCGACCAGTCGGTGAAGCGGCTGGACTTGTCGATGCGGGCGCCGGCCAGCTTGGTGACCAGCGTCTCGTAGCCGACGCTGTCGCCGAAACCGCAGACCATCGCCGCCACCTGGGTGTCGAACAGCGGGTGCGGGATCTTGCCGGTCAGTTGGAAGAAGATCTCCACGTCCTGGCGGGCGGCGTGGAAGACCTTGAGGACCGCCGGATCGTTCAGCACGTCGATCAGCGGCGCGAGGTCGATCCCCTCGGCCAGCGGATCGATGGCGGCGGCCGACTTCGGCCCGGCCACCTGGACCAGGCAGAGCTGCGGATAATAGGTCTTCTCGCGCAGGAATTCGGTGTCGACGGTGATGTAGTCGGCACCGGCGAGGTCGCGGCAGAACGCCTCGAGGTCGGGGGTCGTGGTGATGAGCGTCATGGCCGCGTTACATACACGAGCCACGGGCGAGGGGAAAGTGCACACCCGCACAAATTAGGGGATCCCTTCCGCGGCGCGCTTGCCGGCTTGACATTCGCGCGCTCCCGGTGTGCTCTGGCGACCATTTTCCGCGCCGGAAACCACCGATTCCCAAGGCAGCTCGACCCATGCACCCCTATCGCTCCCACACCTGCGGCCAGCTTCGTGAAGAGGATGCCGGTTCCACCGTCCGCCTGTCGGGCTGGATCAACCGCAAGCGCGACCACGGGCAGCTCCTGTTCATCGACCTGCGCGATCATTACGGCATCACGCAGTGCGTGATCGACAACTCCAAGCCGGACTTCGCCACCGCCGACCGGCTGCGGCTCGAATCCGTCCTCACCATCACCGGCAAGGTGGTGAAGCGTACGCCCGAGACCATCAACGACAAGATGGCGACCGGCCGCATCGAGGTGCAGATCCAGGAGCTGACGGTCCAGTCCGAGGCCGAGACGCTGCCGATGCCGGTCAACCAGGAGGCCGACACGGGCGAGGAGGTGCGCCTGCGCTACCGCTTCCTCGACCTGCGCCGCGAGCGCATCCACGAGAACATCCTGCTGCGCTCGCAGGTCATCGCCTCCGTGCGCCGCCGCATGATCGAGCAGGGCTTCACCGAGTTCCAGACGCCGATCCTTACCGCCTCCTCGCCGGAGGGCGCGCGCGACTATCTGGTGCCGAGCCGCAACCACCCCGGCAAGTTCTACGCGCTGCCGCAGGCGCCGCAGCAGTTCAAGCAGCTCCTCATGGTCGCCGGCTTCGACCGCTACTTCCAGATCGCGCCGTGCTTCCGCGACGAGGACGCGCGCGCCGACCGCAGCCCCGGCGAGTTCTACCAGCTCGACTTCGAGATGAGCTACGTCACCCAGGACGACGTGTTCGCCGCCATCGAGCCGGTGCTGCACGGCGTCTTCGACGAGTTCGGCGGCTTCCGCCGCGAGGCGAAGCCGCAGGTCGATTCCTACCCGTTCCGCCGCATCGCGTTCGATGAGGCGATGCTGAAGTACGGCTCGGACAAGCCGGACCTGCGCAACCCGCTGGTCATCACCGACGTGACCTCCGTCTTCAAGCGCGACGACGTGGAGTTCCGCGCCTTCCGCCAGACCATCGACAAGGGCGGCGTGGTGCGCGCCATCCGGGCGCCGAAGGTTTCCGACCGGCCGCGCAGCTTCTTCGACAAGCTGAACGACTGGGCCAAGGAGCAGGGTGCGCCGGGCCTCGGCTACATCATCTTCGAGGCGGCGGGCGGCAAGGGCCCGATCGCCAAGTTCGTGCCGGAGGCCGCCCAGGCCGAGCTGCGCACGCTCGCCGGCCTTGAGGACGGCGACGCCATCTTCTTCGTCTGCGACCAGCCGGCCGGCGCGGCCAAGCTGGCCGGCCAGGCCCGCACCAAGCTGGGCCAGGAACTCGACCTCATCGAGAAGAACGCGTTCCGCTTCTGCTGGATCGTCGATTTCCCGATGTTCGAGTACGACGAGGAGGCCAAGCAGGTCATCTTCTCGCACAACCCCTTCTCCATGCCGCAGGGCGGGCTGAAGGCGTTGCAGGAAATGGACCCGCTGGAGATCAAGGCCTACCAGTACGACATCGTCTGCAACGGCGTGGAGCTGTCGTCCGGCGCCATCCGAAACCATCTGCCGGAGGTCATGTACAAGGCCTTCGAGATCGCCGGCTACCCGGCGTCGGAGCTGGAGGCGCGCTTCGGCGGCATGCTGAGCGCCTTCAAGATGGGCGCCCCGCCGCACGGCGGCTCCGCTCCGGGCATCGACCGCATCGTCATGCTGTTGGCCGACGAGCCGAACATCCGCGAGGTCATCGCCTTCCCGCTCAACCAGCGCGCCGAGGACCTGTTGATGCAGGCGCCGGCCCAGGTGGATCAGGCGCGCCTGCGCGAGCTGCACCTGAAGCTCGACCTGTCCAAGCCGAAGGTCGCCGCGCCGAAGGAAGGCTGACCGGCCGCAAACAAAAAGCCCCTCTCCGTCGGAGAGGGGCTTTTTTCATGCCTGCGTCCCGGCCGTCACGCGGCGGCTGGCGCCTGTTCGATCATGCGGTAGGCGGCGGTGTCGGCAAGGATCAGGCAGCTCAGCGTCTTGATGACGTCTTCCTCCTCGGTGCTGACGACGCGGGCGTGCGGAATCCCGAAGAGGGTCAGCGTGTCCCTGACCCGCCAGGAGCGCCCGTTCGCCGCTCCGACGGCCTGATAGACCTGCCCGACCTCGACGCGGTGCTTCTTGCGCATGCGCAAACCCTTTCCCTGAAATGGCGGCGGCGGCCGCACCGTGACGGCCACCGTACCATTCTTGATTGAAATTTGAATAAAAATCCCCGGAACGACGCTCAGCAGCCGGATTTCGGCAGCGGCTGCAGCGTCTCCAGGATGGCCTTGATGGTGAAGTCGCCGTAGTCGATCTGCATGGACTCGGCGATGCCGTTCTGCAGGAGCTTGAGGCTCATCTCGTACTCCGGCTGGGCGGAGTCGCTGCTGAACGGGAAGAAGGCCATGCGCACCGGCCAGCCCTTCTTGTCCTTCAGCAGCCCGCCGCCCAGGTCTTCCTGCGTGCTGGCCGGCTTGCCGATGAAGGCGTTCACCTCCGTGCTGCCCTCGGTGTCGGCGCCGTCGAACACCATGGAGTTGAAGAAGAGGTCGCCCGCCTTGGCGTGCTGGAGGATGCCCAGCGTGTGCGAGGTGGGAAACAGGCTGCCGACGGGCAGCGCCATGTCCTGCGGCTCGGGCTTGCTGAAGTGGGCGGTGCCGGGGCCGCCGGCCTTCTCCAGGACCGCTTCGCCGCGGATGTCCTCGTCGGTCTCGCCATTGACCTTCTTGAGGACGTTGAAGCGGTAGCGCAGCCCGTTCTTCGCCTCCCAGGTCGTGTAGTTGGTGTTCATGTTCATCTCTTCGCCTTCGGAATAGACGAAGCGGAGCTGGAAGCGCTGCTCGGTGGTCCAGCCGTCGCAGGCGTCGGCCCACTCGAACATCATGCGGCCGGAGACGCCGCTGACCTTCGAGCTGTTGCGCGCCGAACTGAGCGACATCTTGTAGATGGCGCGGTGCGGCTGGATGTCGGCGATCACCCCGGCGTCGAGCGCCTGGGCGCTCGTCGAGGTCAGCGCCGGGGCGCCCGACACGAGAAGAATGCCGAGAGCTGCGGCGGCGGCATGGCGGGCGGCGGATCGGCGGTTCGGCAAGGTGGCGTCCACGGTGTTTGGGGCCTATCACTTGAAGTATGGGTGTTGTGGCGCGGATCGGAAGGCCCGCCAAGCCCTTTTCAACGATTGGGGAGGGGATACGCATGCGTTCGTCGGAAGCTGTGTCAAAGCCGTCGCTGTTGCTCACCCGCAAACTGCCCGAAGAGGTGGAGGCGCGCGCCTCGCGTGACTACTCCGCCACGCTCAACCCCGACGACACGCCGTGGTCCGGCCCGGACCTTGCGGCGCGGGCCTCCGGGATGGACGGGATCCTGTGCAGCGCCGGCGACCGGTTCGACGCCGCGACCATCGCGGCGCTGCCGGAGAGCGTGCGGATCCTCGCCACCTTCTCGGTCGGCACCGACCACATCGACCTGAACGCCGCGCAGGCGCGCGGCATCACCGTCACCAACACGCCGGACGTCCTGACCGACGCCACCGCGGACATCGCGCTGCTCCTCATGCTGGGCGCCGCCCGGCGCGCCTCGGAAGGCGAGCGGATGATTCGCGAAGGATCCTGGACCGGCTGGACCCCGACCCAGCTCATGGGAACGCACCTGGGTGGCAAGCGCCTCGCCATCCTCGGCATGGGGCGAATCGGACGGGCGGTGGCCGACCGTGCCCGTGCCTTTGGCATGGTCATCCACTACTCCAACCGCAGCCGTCTGGCGCCGGATCTGGAGCGCGGCGCGACCTTCCACGCCGATCCGGACGCGATGCTGGAGCACGCCGACGTGCTGTCCTTCCACTGCCCGGCGACGGCGGAGACCACGCATTGGCTGAACGCCGCGCGGATCGCCCGGCTGCCGCGGGGCGCCATCGTCGTCAATACGGCGCGCGGCGCGGTGGTGGAGGACGCGGCGCTGATCGCGGCGCTGAAGGACGGTCGCATCGCCGCCGCCGGCCTCGACGTGTTCGAGAACGAACCGAACCTGGATCCGGCCTACCGCGGTCTGCCCAACACCTTCCTGTTGCCGCACCTGGGCAGCGCCACGGTGGAAACGCGCAACGCCATGGGCTTCCGCGCGCTGGACAATCTCGACGATTTCTTCAGCAAGAGACAAATAAGGGACAAAGTTATCTAAAATTCGGCAGATTCTGCCGGGTGTCTCCCGCCGCTCTGGCAAGAGCTGCCGGGATGAAACGGGTAAGGGCGGCTTTTGCCGGTCGGAAGATGTGGGATTTCAAGGCGTTGGGGAGTGGCATGCCGGTTGCTTGAGCTAAAGTGAAAGCTGAAGCGAAGCGATCCTCGCCACGGAAGGAGCCGAGCCATGAACGCCACGGTCACCGCCTTTCCCCCCTCTGCCATCGCGCTGCGCCACGACGTGGCGGGACCGCACGGCGTGGTCGGCGAGGCCGGCGCCTGGCTCCACGCCGTTGCCGAGGATCCGGCCCGGCTCAAGGCGCTGCTGGCAAAGCTGGCGGAGGCGGAGGAGACCATCAACCAGCAGCAGGAACGGATCGCCTACCTGGAAGGCCTGACCATGACGGACGAGCTGACCGGGCTGGTGAACCGTCGCGGCTTCAACCTGCACCTCAAGCGCGAGCTGTCCGCAGCGCGGCGGCGGGGACAGGGCGGCGGCGTGCTGGTGATGATCGATCTCGACGGCTTCAAGGCGATCAACGACACGCACGGCCACCTGGCCGGCGATTCCTATCTGCGGCAGGTGGCGCGCCTGCTCCAGGCGAACGTGCGCCAGCACGACGTGGTGGCGCGGCTGGGCGGCGACGAGTTCGCGCTGCTGCTCACCGACACCGACCCGGTTGCGGGCGCCGCCCGTGCCGTTGAACTGACCGAGCTGGCAAATCGCGGGCACGCGTCATGGGACGGCGCCGAACTTCCGATCCGCTTTTCGGTGGGTGTGCAGCCCTACGGCCCGGCGGATCGGGAGGACGAGGTGATCCGCCGCGCCGACGTGAAGATGTACCGCAACAAGGGCCGCCGCGCGCAGCAGCCGAAGCGCGCCCGTTCGGCGAAGCAGGCCCGCCGCGCCGCCTGATGCGGCGTGGGGGGCGGTGCTCCTGGCAAGGTGTGTCGGAAGCTCACGCCGGTCTTCCCCGGCAAGCAATCCTCAGCGGTTCGCGCTCGCACAGTCGGGCGTGCCGGGCGGGCAGTGGGAGCCGGTCGGCATCTGGCTGGCGCGCGGCGATACGCCGGAACTGCCCTGGTCCGGGGCGTTGTAGTCGCTTGGGCTGTAAGGCGTGTAGCCGGTCAGGGGCACCGACGGCGGATAGATCGTGGTCGTCGTGGTCGTGGTGGTGGTCGCACCGGTGCCGTAGGTGTAGGTGTGCGTCGAACCGGCCGACGGCGGTGCGGCACGGCCGTCCCAGTTGGTGGCGCTGGTCGAACCGGCGTCCTCGGCGGCTGCGGTACCCATGGCCAGGGTCAACGCCGCAGCCAAGCCGATCAGAACTGAGCGCATCGTCTTTTCCTCTCCTGTATGGGGGCGCCTGGAGGGTGCCCCCCCAGGCGCCGGGCGCGTCAGGTGCGCATCTTTCCACCGGTGCGGACGGTGGCGTCGGCGGCCCCGCCGGTGCCCGTGGTTTGCCCGGCCGTGCTGCCGGTTGTGCCGCCGGTCATGCCGGCCATGGCGGTGGCGCCGGCGGCGGTTGCCGATCCCGGCCCCGTCCCGCCGGCTTGGCGGACGCGGAGGTTGTTCTGCACGTGGGTGACGCCGGAGACGGCCTCGGCGACGTCCTCGGCACGGCGCTTGGCACCGCGGTGCATGACGTGTCCGCTCAGCGTCACCTCGCCGCCGCTCACCGCGATGTCGATGTCCGAGGCGTCCACATACGGGTCGTCGGTCAGCCGGTCGCTGACGTCCTCGCGGATGCGGTCGTCGGAGCGGGTGTAGCCGCGCGGCCCGCGCCCGCGGTGGCTGCGCATCTCGTCCATGTGCCGCCGCCGCTCGGCGTCCTCGTCGCCGAACCACGACGCCACCTCGTCGCCCGCGCGCTCCAGCCAGCCGCGCTCGGTCCGGCCGCTGCGGCTGTAATCGCTGAGTCCCCAATCGCCCCGGTCGCGCCCGTAGTCGCGCGTCCCATAGCCGCGCGACCCGGAATAGTCCCGCGCCCCGTAGTCGCGCTCATAACCGCCATAGTCGCGCTCGCCCATGGTGCGGTCGCGCTCGTAGCCGTAGCTGCGGTCCTCGCCGTAATCCGGGTTGTAACCCTGGCCATAGCTGCCGCGGCTCCGGTCGTCGTCGCGGTCGTAGTCCCCGCGCGCGTAGCGGCGCATGTCGTCCATCATGCCGCCGGCGAAGTTGGCGCCGCGGTCGCGGGCGCGCTCTTGGCCCCGGCCGTGGCTGCGCTCGCCCCCGCGCCCGTAATCGCTGTCCTGGCGGTAGCCTCCGCCGCGGTATTCGTATTCACGGCGCGCATACTCCGCGGTGTCGTCCCGATCGCGGCGCGGGCGGCCGTAGCGATCTTCATAATCCCGCATGGCGTCTTCCCTCCTGGATTCCGGGCCCCTTCCGGCCCTTGCCTTGCAAACGGACTTTGGCCGCCGGTGGTTCCTCCCCGGATGGGCGGCGGGCTTGAACGGGGCATCGGCGCTGACCACCTGAACGTTCGAGGGTGATGGGCGGCCGCGCATGGTGCGGGCCGATCCTCCGTCGCCCGCTCCGCGCCTCTGAGGAGGGCGGGACCCATAACGGAGTGCCTGATGGACTTCGGTCAATTCACCGAACGCGCCCGCGGCGCGATCCAAGCCGCGCAGATGACGGCCCTTGCCGGCCGGCACCAGAACCTGCTCCCCGAACATCTCGTCAAGGCGCTGCTCGACGACGCCGCCGGCCTGACCCGCCGCATCGTGCGCGATGCCGGCGGCGACCCCGACCTGCTGCTGCGTGCCGCCGAGGAGGCGCTGGAGCGCCAGCCGACCAACGAAGGCCCCGGCCCGCATCCGATCTACATGTCCCCGGCGCTGGCCGGCGTGCTGAACAGTGCCGTGCAGGCTGCCCGCGGTGCCGGCGACCGCTTCGTGACGGCCGAGCGCCTGCTGGAGGGCCTTGCCGGTCCGCTGCGCAAGGAGTTCACCCGCGCCGGCGTCGATCCCGAGGGGCTGACCCAGGCGGTCGAGCATCTGCGCCAGGGCCGCAAGGCCGAGGACGAGGCTGCCGAGCAGGGCTGGGAAGCCCTGAGGAAGTACGCCCGCGACCTCACAGAGGAGGCGCGGCAGGGCAAGCTCGACCCGATCATCGGCCGCGACGACGAGATCCGGCGGACCATCCAGGTCCTCGCCCGGCGCACCAAGAACAACCC
>JAEYOB010000650.1 GCA_023412175.1 Pseudomonadota bacterium
GGTGTGGCTGTCGCCGCCGGTGCCGACGGTGTCCGGCAGCAGCAGGCGGTTCAGCCAGGAGTGGATGACGCCGTCGCCGGGGCGCAGCGCGACGCCGCCGCGCGTGGAGATGAACGCCGGCAGCTCCTGGTGCGTCTTCACGTCCACCAGCTTCGGGTAGGCGGCGGTGTGGCAGAACGACTGCATGACGAGGTCGGCCGAGAAGCCCAGGCAGGCCAGGTCCTTCAGCTCGTCGCGGGTCATCGGGCCGGTGGTGTCCTGCGACCCCACGGTGGTCATCTTCGGCTCGCAGTAGGTGCCGGGGCGCACACCCTTGCCCTCGGGCAGGCCGCAGGCGCGGCCGACCATCTTCTGCGCCAGCGTGAAGCCCTTGCCGCTGTCGGACGGCGAGGACGGCAGGCGGAACAGGGTGGACGGGGCGAGGCCCAGCGCTTCGCGGGCGCGGGCGGTCAGGCCGCGGCCGATGATCAGCGGGATGCGGCCGCCGGCGCGCACCTCGTCGAAGATCACCTCCGACTTCACCTTGAACTCGGCGATCACCTCGCCGTTCTTCAGCGCCTTGCCCTCATAGGGGCGCAGCTCGACGACGTCGCCCATCTCCATCCTGGAGACGTCCAGCTCGATCGGCAGGGCGCCCGCGTCTTCCATGGTGTTGTAGAAGATCGGCGCGATCTTCGAGCCCAGGCAGACGCCGCCGAAGCGCTTGTTGGGGACGAAGGGGATGTCCTCGCCGGTGAACCACAGGACCGAGTTGGTCGCCGACTTGCGCGACGAGCCGGTGCCCACCACGTCGCCGACGTAGGCGACGAGGTTGCCCTTGGCCTTCAGCGCGTCGAGCTGCTTGACCGGGCCGCGCGCGCCCGGCTCCTCGGGGTCGATGCCCGGACGCGGGTTCTTCAGCATGGCCAGCGCGTGCAGCGGGATGTCCGGGCGCGACCACGCGTCCGGGGCCGGCGACAGGTCGTCGGTGTTGGTCTCGCCCGACACCTTGAAGACGGTCAGCGTCAGGCTGGCCGGGACCTCGGGGCGCGAGGTGAACCATTCGGCGTCGGCCCAGGACTGGAGAACCGCCTTGGCGTTGGCGTTGCCCTTGTCGGCCAGCTCCTTGACGTCGTGGAAGTAGTCGAACATCAGCAGCGTGGTCTTCAGGCCGGCGGCGGCCGCGGCGCCGCATTCGGCGTCGGCCAGCAACTCGATCAGCGGCTTGATGTTGAAGCCGCCGAGCATGGTGCCCAGCAGCTCCGTCGCCTTGACCCGCGAGATCAGCGCGCACGCCTCTTCGCCGCTGGCGACCTTGGCCAGGAACGCGGCCTTCACCTTGGCGGCATCGTCAACGCCGGCCGGCACGCGGTGGGTGATGAGGTCGACCAGGACCGTCTCCTCGCCCGCGGGCGGGGACCGCAGCAGGCCGATCAGCTCCTCCGTCTGCTTGGCGGAAAGCGGCAGGGGGGGAATTCCGAGCGCGGCGCGCTCAGCGACATGCTGGCGGTAGGCTTCAAGCACGGATAGGTCCTCTCATCACGGGTTGCTGGAAGACGTTGCTCTGCGACGACGATGGCTCCGATCCGAGGCATTCGGCGCGTCGCAATTTCGTGACGTGGGGCATGCGCCCCAGGCCGACGACCCCATGCGCGCCGTCATGTGTGATGGATCCACCGCGGAACGCGCCGTCTTAGCGTGTTCGTGTCTGTAGCGTCAAGTTGAGGCTGATTGTTGCGACCGGTTTTCAGGTCGAACGGGATAGAAGTGGTATTACAACTTCGGTCAGTGTGAGGAGCGGCGGCTGCCGAGTTCCTGGGCAGGTCATCGGCAATGCACATTTGCGGTGTTTTCGCCTGCCGCTCCGTTTGCGCTTAGACGGCGGTTGCGGCGTCCAGCACCAGCACGCCGTCCTCGTCGGCGAACAGGCGGTCGCCGGGTTGGACGCGGATGCCGGCGACGGTCACGGGCAGGCCGGTCTGGCCCTCGCCATTGCGCACGGTCTTGCGCGGGATCGCCGCCAGCGCCTTGATGCCGAGGTCGAGCGTCGCCAGCACGCCGGCGTCGCGCACGCAGCCGTGGATGACCACGCCCTCCCACTCGTTCTTGACCGCCGACTGGGCGATCAGGTCGCCCATCAGTGCGGCGCGCAGGCTGCCGCCGCCGTCCACCACCAGCACCTTGCCCTTGCCGGGCGTGGCGAGGATCTCCTTCACCCGCGAATTGTCCTCGAAGCACTTCACCGTCACCACCTCGCCGGAGAAGCGGTGGCGGCGGCCGAAGTCGCGGAACACTGGGTCGGCGACGCGGGCGGTGGCTTCGAAACGGTCGTAGAGATCGCAGGTGCTCTCGAACATCGTGGGGCTCTCCCGATAAGGATGGCGAAGCGTGGGCGGGACGATACGGCGTCCGCCAGCGTGGTGGAAGCGCCGTTGGCGGTACCTCTCTCTATCGTGCGATTTCATGTATTCGAAAGCCGATCTTCGTCCATTTCCGGGTAAGGATATGGGAATGCAGAGTAATCTTGAATGGACCGTGCCTGTTGGCATCGCGGCAGGTTATCCATCCCGGAACAAATCGAAAGAGGAGGCGGCGCGATGACAGGGGGAAGGCTGGTCAATGACGATGTAACCCGCCTCCGCCGCGGGTGGCGACGGTTCGCTGATTGCGTTTACAGCGTCCGGCGGAACGGCCCGCGCGGAACCTTGCAGAACGCCGCGGCCTTTATCGAGGACGCGTGGTTCGACCGCGCCCACGGCACGGAAACGTCGCGCGTCATCGAGATCGCCGAGTTGGACGTTCCCAGCGCCAACAAGCGCTTCGGCACCGAATACCGGCCCTCGCGGGTGCGGGCGTTCCACAAGCTGATGGCGCATCTGCGCCTTCCCGCGGGCCGGGTGTTCGTCGATTTCGGCTGCGGCAAGGGGCGGATCCTGTGCGCGGCGGCCGGTCATCCGTTCAGCCGGGTCGTCGGCGTGGAGTTCGCGCCGGAACTCTGCGCCATCTGCCGCGACAACCTCGCGGCCTATCGGGCCCGGCGGCGGCCCCACGGCGTTCTGTCCGTCGAGGAGGGCGACGTGCTGGAGTACGGGTTCAGGGGCGACGAGGACGTGCTGTTCTTCTTCACCCCCTTTCGGCCGAGCGTGATGACGGCGCTCATGGCGAGGATCCACGCCTCGCTGCGGACGCACCCGCGCGACATGCTGCTGATCGTGTCGAATTCGGACGCGCTCGCCGCGACGCTGGAGGGCGATCCCGTCTTCCGCCAGATCGACGAATACCGCTACGGCAGCACCCATTTCCACATCCACGCGAACCGGACGCACTAAACCTCGGCCTTTGCGGAACCAATCTCCGCCTTCCGCCCTATACCGATGCAGGGGCGGCACTCCTATATCCACTCGAAACAAGGATGTCGGGACCATCCCGCCCCTGCCTTAGATCGACGTCAGAATCGGAGGCACCCCCGTGACCACCTTCACCGGTCAAGATTCGCTCAAGACCCGCCGGACGCTCGCCGTCGGCGGCAGGAGCTACGACTACTACAGCATCAAGGCCGCCGAGGAGGCGGGTCTGGGCGATCTGTCCCGCCTGCCGTACTCGATGAAAGTGTTGCTGGAGAACCTGCTGCGTTTCGAGGACGGCCGCTCGGTCAGCGTGGACGACGTGAAGGCGGTGGCGCAGTGGCTGAAGGACCGGCGCTCCGACCGGGAGATCGCCTACCGCCCGGCGCGCGTGCTGATGCAGGACTTCACGGGCGTGCCGGCGGTGTGCGACCTCGCCGCCATGCGCGAGGCGATGGCCGACCTCGGCGGCGATCCCAAGAAGATCAACCCGCTGGTGCCGGTCGATCTGGTCATCGACCACTCGGTGATGGTGGACTTCTTCGGCAGCAACGACGCCTTCGGCAAGAACGTCCATCTGGAGTTCGAGCGCAACGGCGAACGCTACGCCTTCCTGCGCTGGGGCCAGAAGGCGTTCGACAATTTCCGCGTGGTGCCGCCGGGCACCGGCATCTGCCACCAGGTGAACGTCGAGTACCTGGCGCAGACCGTGTGGACCGACACCGACCCGGCCGGCAAGCTGGTCGCCTACCCCGACACGCTGGGCGGCACCGACAGCCACACCACCATGGTCAACGGCCAGGGCGTGCTGGGCTGGGGCGTCGGCGGCATCGAGGCGGAGGCGGCCATGCTCGGCCAGCCGATCTCCATGCTGATCCCCGAGGTCGTCGGCTTCAAGCTGACCGGCCGGCTGAAGGAGGGCTCGACCGCCACCGACCTCGTGCTCACCGTCACCCAGATGCTGCGCGCCAAGGGCGTGGTCGGCAAGTTCGTCGAGTTCTACGGCCCCGGCCTGGACGGGCTGACGCTGGCCGACCGCGCCACCATCGGCAACATGGCCCCCGAATACGGCGCCACCTGCGGCATCTTCCCGGTGGACGCCGAGACCATCAACTTCCTGAAGTTCACCGGCCGCGACGCCGACCGCATCGCGCTGGTCGAAGCCTACGCCAAGGCGCAGGGCATGTGGCGCGACGCCGGCACGCCCGACCCGGTGTTCACCGACACGCTGGAACTGGACCTGTCCACCGTCGAGCCGTCGCTGGCCGGCCCGAAGCGGCCGCAGGACCGCGTGGCGCTGTCGGCGGCGGCGCTGTCCTTCTCCAAGGATCTGGTCGAGTCCTTCAAGGCCGAGGACCCGATCCGCAAGGTCAAGGTGCAGGGCGCCGGCTACGCGTTGGAGCAGGGAGCGGTGGTGATCGCCGCCATCACGTCCTGCACCAACACCTCCAACCCCGCGGTGCTGATCGCCGCCGGCCTCGTCGCCCGCAAGGCGGTGGAGAAGGGGCTGACGACCAAGCCGTGGGTGAAGACCTCGCTGGCGCCGGGCTCGCAGGTGGTCACCGACTATCTGGCAAAGGCCGGGCTTCAGCCCTACCTGGACCAGCTGGGCTTCAACATCGTCGGCTACGGCTGCACGACCTGCATCGGCAACTCCGGCCCGCTGCCCGACCCAATCGCCGCGGCGGTGGAGGAGGGGAACCTCGTGGTCGCCGCCGTGCTGTCCGGCACCCGCAACTTCGAGGGCCGCGTCAACCCGCACACCCGCGCCAACTACCTTGCCAGCCCGCCGCTGTGCGTCGCCTACGCGCTGGCCGGCAACATGAAGATGGACCTGACCCGGGAGCCCATCGGCACCGGGGCGGACGGCCAGCCGGTGTACCTGAAGGACATCTGGCCGAGCAACCAGGAGGTCAACGACGCCATCAACGCCTCGCTGTCGCCGGAGATGTTCCGCTCGCGCTACAGCGACGTGTTCAAGGGCCCGCCGGAGTGGCAGGCCATTTCCACCGCCGAGGGCCAGACCTACCAGTGGCAGGCCGGTTCCACCTACGTGAAGCTGCCGCCCTTCTTCCAGGACATGCCGCGCACGCCGGGCGCGGTGTCGGACGTGCACGGCGCGCGGGCGCTGGCGGTGCTGGGCGATTCCATCACCACCGACCACATCTCGCCCGCCGGCTCGATCAAGAAGACCAGCCCGGCCGGCGAATACCTGCTGAGCCATCAGGTGCGCCCGCAGGACTTCAACTCGTACGGGGCGCGGCGCGGCAACCACGAAGTGATGATGCGCGGCACCTTCGCCAACATCCGCATCAGGAACGAGCTGGTGCCCGGCGTGGAAGGCGGCGAGACCAAGCACATGCCGTCCGGCGAGCGCATGCCGATCTACACCGCGGCCATGCGCTACGCCCAGGAAGGCGTGCCGCTGGTGGTGGTCGCCGGCAAGGAGTATGGCACCGGCTCCTCGCGCGACTGGGCGGCCAAGGGCACCAAGCTGCTGGGCATCAAGGCGGTGATCGCCGAGAGCTTCGAGCGCATCCACCGCTCGAATCTGGTGGGGATGGGCATCCTGCCCCTGCAGTTCAAGGACGGGCTGAACCGGCAGGTGCTGAAGCTGGACGGCTCGGAGATCTTCGACATCACCGGGGTCGAGCAGGATCTGCGGCCGCGCAAGGACGTGACGCTGACCATCACCCGCGCCGACGGGCGCAAGGAGGAGCACGCGCTCCTGCTGCGCATCGATACGCTGGACGAGGTCGAGTACTACCGCAACGGCGGCGTGCTGAACTACGTGCTGCGGAATCTGGCGGCGTGACGCTCCCTGCCACCCCTCCCCGCGACGCCGCCGCGGGGAGGGGGCGGGCGGCGTCCCTCCGTCCGCGCATAATCATCCGACATAGGATGAATTCCGACTATACATTCCCCACCACCTGAGGTATGGTCCGGCCCTTCCGCCCGACCATCCTCGCAACCGTCGGGCGGTATGGCCCGTGGCCCGTCCGCCGTTCCGGCCGGGTGAACCGGGGCCTTCCAAGATTCGTACGCTTCGTCAAGGTTCGGTCATGACTGTCCTCGCAGCCTCCCGGCGCAAGGCCGCTATCGCTTTCATTCTCGTCACCGCGGCGCTCGACATCGTCGCCATGGGCATCATCATCCCGGTGCTGCCGTCGCTGATCGAGGAGTTCGTCGGCTCCAACGCCCGCGCCGGCGCGATCAACGGCGCGCTCGTGGCGCTGTGGGCGCTGATGCAGTTCTTCGCCTCGCCGATCATCGGATCGCTGTCGGACCGCTACGGCCGGCGGCCGGTCATCCTGCTGTCCACCATCGGCCTGGCCTTGGACTACGTTCTGATGGCGCTGGCACCCAATCTGTGGTGGCTGGTGGTCGGCCGGGCGGTCGCCGGGATCACGTCCTCCAGCTTCACCACCGTCTTCGCCTACATGGCCGACATCACGCCGCCGGAGAACCGGGCGCGGGCCTACGGCCTGATCGGCGCGGCGTTCAGCGCCGGCTTCGTCGCCGGCCCCTTCATCGGCGGCTTCCTGGGGGAGGTGTCGCCGCGCGCGCCCTTCTGGGCGGCGGGGGCGATGAGCGGGCTTGCCTTCCTGTACGGGCTGTTCGTCCTTCCGGAATCCCTGGCGCCCGAGAACCGCATGAGCTTTTCCTGGGCGCGGGCCAACCCGTTCGGGGCGTTCCGGCTTCTGCGCTCCCATCACGAGTTGTTCGGCCTCACCGCCGTCAACTTCCTGCTGCACTTCGCGCACCACATCTTCTCCGCCGTGTTCGTGCTGTACGCGGGCGCGCGCTACGGCTGGAGCGCCTGGGAGGTCGGGCTGCTGCTGGCGATGGCCGGCGTGCTCGACATGGGGGTGCAGGGATTGCTGGTCGGGCGGGTGGTCAAGCGGCTGGGCGACCGCCGCACGATGATCCTCGGGCTGGCGGTCGGTGCCCTTGGCATCGCCTGCATGGGGCTGGCGCCGAACGGGTTCCTGTTCACGCTGGCCCTGCTGCCGAACGCGCTGTGGGGGCTGGCCATGCCGACGCTCCAATCCCTGATGACGCAGCGGGTGTCGGAGTCCGAGCAGGGCCAGCTGCAAGGGGCGAACATGAGCGTCGCCAGCGTCGCCGGCATCCTGTCGCCGGTGTTCTTCGGGGCCGTGTACTCGGCATCGGTGGGGGAGGACGCGATCCTGCCCTATCCCGGCGCGGCCTTCCTCATCGCCGCCCTGGTCCTGCTGGCGGCCGCGCTGAAGGCGATGGGCGCGACGTCGGACGAGCCGGGCGAGGTGTGCGGCCCGGCAAGGACGTGACGCCGGCACGGGATGCCCCAAAGGAACGCGGGGGCCGGAACCGACGGCCCGGCCCCCGCGGCGGGAAACCCCGGCATGGGAGTGGTAACGCACGATGCGGCGTCAGCTTGGCCGTATCCGGCGCGGCGCGGGTTGACGGCGGTCAACCCGCCGCGCGCAACATCGCTGCGCGTGGTGTGCGGCGGACCGTTCCGATCCGCACCAACGTCAATCGGGGAGGTTCAGGGATCGTTCCTATGCCCGCAAAGCCAGACGGACACGAACTTGCGCCCCGGTTTTGCATTGATGTTCCCAGGCCGGCACCGTCCCCGGGCCGGCACTCGACCGTTGCGCGTATCCTCTCCGCCGAAAGTCAGCGACGTGCATGAAGCTCGAAAGTGGTAAAACGAAGGAAGGCCGCTCCTGATGTGAGTTTGCGATGCAACGTCTACTACCCTGCCTGTTTCTCCTGATTCTTGTGTGGGCCGTGCCCGCCTGGGCCCAGGACACGTCGATCCTGCGAATCGAGCAGGACAAGGGGCAGATCGTGAAGCTGCCGCGTGCCGCCTCCGCCGTTTTCATCGCCAACCCGGACATCGCCGACGTGCAGGTCATGTCCGAGACCATGGTCTACATCTTCGGCAAGAAGGCGGGCGAGACGTCGCTGATCGCCGCCAACGGCAACGAGCAGGTGCTCGCCAACCGCCGGGTTGTCGTCACGCCGAACCTGAGCGGCCTGGAGCGGGCGCTGCACGAGCGCTTCCCCGGCCGGCAGGTCCGCGT
>JAEYOB010000796.1 GCA_023412175.1 Pseudomonadota bacterium
CGTCCGGGGCGCTCACCGGAACCAGCAGATCCTCGCCGACACGCACCGAGCGGAACTGCCGGGCATCCAACCGGCCGGGCACCGCCGGATGCTGGTGGCACAGCAGGAACTGGCTCTGCCCGGACAGCAGCAACTGCTCGCACGCCGTCATGTTGTCGGAATCGAGCCGGATGGCGCCGATCCGCGCTCGTGCCTCCAGCGAGCGCAGCCATTCCGGGAAGAAGGTCAGCGACAGCGAATGCGTGGCGGCGAAGCGCAGCGTCGAGGCAGCGGTGTCCATCGCCTGCCGCGCCTCCTCGCGGCCCTGGTGCAGACGGCGCAGGGTCTCGTCGGCGGCGGGACGGAAGCGCGCACCGGCCTCGGTCAGCGTGACGGGTTGGCCGGTGCGGTCGAACAGCGTGGCGCCGACCCAATCCTCCAGCGCGCGGATGCGGCGGCTGAAGGCCGGCTGCGTCAGGTGGCGCAACTCCGCCGCGCGCGAGAAGCTGCCGCATTCGGCCAGCGCCAGGAAGTCTTCGAGCCAGGTGATTTCCACGGGTGCGATGCCGATCCCACATTGAACGATGCCAACTTGGCATTCGCACGGTGCGCCGTCCACCGCTAGCCTGTCCGGCAGTTCAGGAGGAAACCCCCATGCGCATCGTCGAGATCCGTGAAAAGACCGTGTCCATCGCTTCGGACATCGCCAACGCCTACATCGACTTTTCCAAGATGACCTGCTCGGTGGTCGCGGTGGTCACCGACGTGATCCGCGACGGCAAGCCGGTGATCGGCTTCGGCTTCAATTCCAACGGCCGCTACGGCCAGGGCAGCCTGATGCGCGAGCGCTTCATCCCGCGCCTGATGGAGGCCAAGCCCGATACGCTGCTGGACGAGGCGAACGGCAACCTTGATCCGTTCAGGATCTGGGACCGCATGATGATCAACGAGAAGCCGGGCGGCCACGGCGAGCGCTCGGTCGCCGTCGGCACCATCGACATGGCGGTGTGGGACGCGGTGGCGAAGATCGAGGGCAAGCCGCTCTACCGCCTGCTGGCCGACCGCTACCGCGGTGGCGTGGCCGACGACAAGGTGTGGGTCTACGCGGCCGGCGGTTACTACTATCCCGGAAAGGGCGTGGAGAAGCTCAAGGACGAGATGAAGAGCTACCGCGACCGCGGCTACAAGGTCGTCAAGATCAAGATCGGCGGCGCGTCCCTGGAGGAGGACCTGAAGCGGATCGAGGCGGTGCTGGAGGTTGTGGGCGAGGGCCGCAACCTGTGCGTCGACGCCAACGGCCGCTTCGACCTGAACACCGCGCTGGACTACGCCGAGGCGATGGAGCGCTATGACCTGTTCTGGTACGAGGAGGCCGGCGACCCGCTGCACTACGTCATCCAGAACGAGCTGGCCGAGGCCTACGGCAACCCGCTGGCCACCGGCGAGAACCTGTTCTCGCACCAGGACGCCCGCAACCTGATCCGCTACGGCGGCATGCGGCAGGACCAGGACTGGCTGCAGTTCGACTGCGCCCTGAGCTACGGGCTGGTCGAGTACATGCGGACGCTGGAGGTGCTGAAGGAGAACGGCTGGTCGAGCCGGCGCGTGGTGCCGCACGGCGGGCACCAGATGTCGCTGAACATCGCCGCTGGCCTGCATCTGGGCGGCAACGAATCCTACCCCGACGTCTTCAAGCCGTTCGGCGGCTTCGCCGACGGTATCGCGGTGGAGGACGGCTACGTCGGTCTGCCGAGTGTCCCCGGCATCGGCTTCGAGGCCAAGTCGGAGCTGTACGCCCTGTTCAAGCGCGAACTGCTGGACTGAGGCTTACTCCTCCCGATCGGATAGCCCCCGAGTTGCCGTGGACCTGCCGTGAGCCTCGAGCGTTCCATGGACGGGTGTAAACGGCGCCGGGGGCGGTGCGATGCGGGGGCCAGCCGGCATCCATGCGGGGCCATGGGAAGACGGTCGCCAGGATGCCGCTGCCAGCGGCCAGCGCCGGTTGCGCGAACGGCTGACACGCCTGCGCCGCCGGACAGCGTTCCTGGGCATGGCCGCGACCTGGCTGGTTTTCCTGATGATCGGCATGGCGGTGGTGTTCCAGGTCGTGGTGCCGGCCGCATGGCTGTGGATTCCCATTGGCCTGTCGCTGGTGATGAAGGGTTTCTGGCACGTGGCGTACCGTTGCTGGCCGGGCATGCGGGCCAAGGCCCCGGAGCGCGCGCTCGCCGCCGCGCAACGTGAGATTGGCGGGCGGCTCCAGTCGCTGGCCGACGCCATCAACGCAGACCTGCGCGTTCAAACGCGGCGGCAGGGCCAGGTTTCGGTCCGCGCCGGCGACGCGCTTGAGTTCATGGGCGAGATGCTGCACGCCGCGCAGGGCTTCCCTTTCGCGCTGCGGTCGCGGTCGTGGCAACCAACCTCGCCGGCCGTGGCCGAGTTTGCCCGCGGCTGTGCGACCGATGCCATCATCGTCGCTGTCCTGGTGGCGGTGGTGGGGGTGGCGGTACCCCTGTTCACCGGTTCGCCCACCATCGTACTGTTCGCCGCCATGGCTGCCGATCTGCTGTCCGCGGTGTGGCTCGCCGAGCGGCGGCTGGACGCCGTCGCCGAACTGGTCGAGTGGCGCATCACCGATGCGGACGATCCGTAATATTCCCCTGTCTGCTATGATCTTGTCGCGACGCAGCGTCCCGGCCGTGGGGGTTGTTGGGTGGACGAACGGACCGGTACGGTGGCGTCCTGACCC
Source organism: Pseudomonadota bacterium (assembly GCA_023412175.1). Taxonomy (GTDB): domain Bacteria; phylum Pseudomonadota; class Alphaproteobacteria; order Azospirillales; family Azospirillaceae; genus Azospirillum. The sequence continues at coordinate 2,729 of JAEYOB010000796.1, forward strand.
CCTGCCGGCGCACGCCGCGGAAAGTCGAACATGGATTCCCTTGAAAGAGCGGCACAGCCGGGTGTCTCGGCCGCGGAGGCGCGGGCGTCCGCATTGGCCGGCATGGCCTGGATGGTCCTCACCACGCTGCTGTTCGTCAGCCAGGACGCGGTGACCCGTGTGCTGGTGCAGACCTACCCCGTGGTCGAGGTGGCCTGGGCGCGCTTCACCGTGCACTTCGTGCTGGCTGCGGCGCTGCTCGCGGTGCGGTCGCCGCGGTTGATGGTGTCGGCGCGGCCGGGGCTGCAACTCGTGCGCTCGGCGCTGCTGCTGACGGTCACGCTGTTGGCGACCACGGCGCTGGGCATCCTGCCCTTCGTGGATCTGGCGGCCATCGTCAACGTCACGCCGGTGCTGGTCACGCTGCTGTCCATCCCCATGCTGAACGAGACGGTGGGCTGGCGGCGCGGGCTGGCGGTGCTGGTCGGCTTCGCCGGCGCGATGCTGATCGTCGGGCCGGCGAGCGGCGTCTTCCAGTGGGCGGTGCTGCTGCCGCTGGGCTCCGCGTTCGCGCACGCGCTGTACCAGATCGTCACGCGCATGCTGAAATCCAGCGATCCGACGATGACGACGTTCTTCTACACCAGCGTCGTCGGCGCCGTGGTGTGCTCGCTGGCGCTGCCCTTCGTGTGGGTGACGCCGGACCTCGCCTCGGCCGGGCTGATGCTGCTGCTGGGGGGTCTCGGCGCGTGCAGCCACTTCTGCATGATCCGCGCCTTCACCGCCGCGCCGGCAGCGACGGTGGCCCCGTTCGGCTACACGACGCTGGTGTGGGCGACGCTGTTCGGCGTGCTGGTGTTCGGCGAGGTGCCCGCCGCGACGACCATCGCCGGCGCCGTGGTGATCGTCGGCAGCGGGATCTACATCCTCTACCGCGAGCAGATAAGGGCGCGGCAGGGCTAAAACGCCTACATCACCGCGCCCAGTTGCCAGGGCACGAACTCGTTGTCGCCGAAGCCCAGCGCCTCGCTTTTGGTGGGCGTGCCCGACGCGGTGTCGAGCATCAGCCGGAAGATGCGCCGGCCCATCTCCTCGATGTCCACCTCGCCGGTGAGGATCGGGCCGCAGTCGATGTCCATGTCCTCGGACAGCCGGCGGTACATCGCCGTGTTGGTGGCGAGCTTGAGACACGGCGCCGGCTTGAAGCCGGACACCGAGCCGCGCCCGGTGGTGAAGCACACCAGATTGGCACCGCCGGCGATCTGGCCCGTTGCCGATACCGGGTCGTAGCCGGGCGTGTCCATGAAGACGAAGCCCTTGGCGGTGACCGGCTCGGCGTACTTGTAGACCTCCACCAGATTGGTGGTGCCGCCCTTGGCGACGGCGCCCAGCGACTTCTCCAGGATGGTGGTCAGGCCGCCCTTCTTGTTGCCGGGGGAGGGGTTGTTGTTCATCTCGCCACCCTGGCGGACGGTGTAGTCCTCCCACCAGCGGATGCGGGCGATCAGCTTCTCGCCGACCTCGCGGCTGGCGGCGCGGCGGGTCAGCAGGTGCTCGGCGCCGTAGATCTCCGGCGTTTCGGAGAGGATGGGCGTACCGCCGTGGCGCACCAGCAGGTCGGCCGCCGCCCCCAGCGCCGGGTTGGCGGTCACCCCGGAATAGCCGGCGGACCCGCCGCATTGCAGCCCGACCACCAGCCCGCCGGCCGGCACCGCGGTGCGGCGCGCCTTGTCGGCCTCCGGCAGCATGGCGCGGATC
>JAEYOB010000834.1 GCA_023412175.1 Pseudomonadota bacterium
ATCCGGTGGAGACGATCATGGAAGCGGCGATCCGGCTGAAGGACGAGCCGATCTCCTTCATCTTCGTCGGCGGCGGGGCGGCGGAGCGCGAGTTCAGGACGCGGATGGAACAGGCGGCACTGCCCAACTTCCACCACATGGGTGTCATCCCGAAAATCCTGGTCCAGAAGTTCCTGGCCGAGATGGACGCGCTGACCATGCCCTGGAAGCGCAACCCGATCTACCGCTTCGGCGTGTCGCCCAACAAGATGTTCGACTACATGCTGGCCGGCCGGCCCGTCGTGCAGTCCTGCGACGCCAGCAACGATCTGGTGGCCGAGGGGCGGTGCGGCATCACCGTCCCGCCCGAGGACCCCGCCGCCTTCGCCGACGCCCTGCTGCGCCTGTCCCGCATGACGGCGGACGAGCGCACCCGCCTCGGCGGCAACGGCCGGCGCTTCGTCCTGGAGAACCACGACTACCGCATCCTCGCGGCGCGCTTCGCCGCCGCGACCGCGCCGGTCAGGGCCGATGCTCAGTCTCGTCCCGGCGCGGTTCCGGGGCATGGGCCGGCGATCGACGTTCCCGGCTGACGGGGCGCCCCGCTCACGGAGCGGACGATAACGCGCGTCGCCCTGCGACAAGCCGCATATGTTAAGGGGGGATTGGAATGAATTATTTCGCCACACCGGCCGAAGCGCTCGACATCCCCGTGGATCGAAGCCGGCCGGTGGTCTGCGTGCAGGGGCTGGGCTTCGTCGGTTCGGCCATGGCGATCGCCATCGCCAACGCGCACGGCGCCGACGAGCCGCTGTACTCCGTCGTCGGCGTCGATCTGCCGACCGAAGCCGGCCGGCACCGCGTGTCCAGCATCGCCCGCGGCGAGATGCCGTTCCCCGGCGGCGACCCGGCACTCGATGCGGCGCTCACCCGCGCACACGAGGCCGGCAACCTGACCGCCACCGAAGATCCCGAGGTGTTCTCCATCGCCGACGTCGTGCTTGTGGACATCAACCTGGACATCGACTGGTCGGCGCCGCAGCCGGAAGTGCGCTTCGCGCCCCTGCAGCGCGCCATGGACGAGCTGGGAACGCGCCTACGCCCGGGCACGCTGGTCATCGTCGAGACGACCGTCCCCCCCGGCACATGCGAGCGGATCATCGCACCGCGCCTCGCCGCCGCCATGGAGGCCCGCGGCCTGCCGGCGGACGCCATCCACCTGGCGCATTCCTACGAGCGCGTGATGCCCGGCGCGCAGTACTACGATTCCATCGTCAACTACTGGCGCGTCTACGCCGGCACGACGCCGGAAGCCGCCGACGCCTGCGAACGGTTCCTGTCCACGGTCATCAATGTCAGGGACTACCCGCTCACCCGCCTGGGCTCCACCACCGCGTCGGAGACGGCCAAGGTGCTGGAGAACAGCTACCGCGCCGTGACCATCGCCTTCATGGAGGAATGGGGCCGCTTCGCCGAGGCGGTCGGCATCGACATGTTCGAGATCGTCGGCGCCATCCGCAAGCGCCCGACCCACGCCAACATGCGCCAGCCCGGCTTCGGTGTCGGCGGCTATTGCCTGACCAAGGACCCGCTGTTCGGCGCGGTGGCGGCGCGCACGCTGTTCGACCGGCCGGACCTGCCGTTCCCGTTCTCCAGCGAGGCGGTCCGCACCAACGCGGCCATGCCGCTGGTGGCGCTGGACAAGCTGCGCGAACGCTTCGGCGGCTCGCTGGAAGGGCGGCGCATCCTGCTGCTGGGCGTCTCCTACCGCGAGGACGTCGGCGACACCCGCTATTCGCCGGCACAGACCTTCGTCGAGGCGGCGGAACGGGAAGGTGCGGCAGTGACCGCCCACGACCCGCTCGTCACCTTCTGGGCGGAACTCGCCCGTCCGGTGCGCGGCGACCTGCCGGACGCCGCGGGCTTCGACGCCATCGTCTTCACGCAGGCGTCGCCGGCCTACCGCGGCCTCGACCTTGCGGCGTGGCTGGGAGCGGCGCGCGGGATGGAGGTGATCGACGCCAACAACGTTCTTACGGACGACCAGCGCCGGCAGCTCCGGGAAGCGGGCTGCGGCTTCACCAGCATCGGACGGGGGTGAACATGCTCAAGGCACTCGTGACCGGCGGCGCCGGCTTCATCGGCTACCACCTCGCCCGCACGCTCGCCGATCACGGCTACGCGGTGGACATCCTCGACAACCACGCCCGCGGTGTGCGCGACGACGCGCTGCGGGACCTGCTCACCCGGCCGAGCGTGCGGATGCTGGAGGCCGACCTGCGCGACGCCTCCGTCGCCCAAGCGATGGACACCGACTACGACCGTATCTTCCATCTGGCGGCGATCATCGGCGTGCAGCACGTCCGCTCCCGCCCCTACGAGGTGCTGACCGCCAACGCCGCCATGCTGGAAACGGTGATCGCCATCGCCAGACGGCAGCGGGCCCTGGGGCGGCTGCTGTTCGCCTCGACCAGCGAGATCTACGCTGGCACGCTGCAGGCGTTCGGCATCCCGGTGCCGACGCCGGAGGACACACCGCTGACCTGCGGCGACCTGACCGAGCCGCGCACCTCCTACATGCTGTCCAAGCTGTACGGCGAGGCGATGGTCCGCTTCTCCGGCGTGCCCTTCACCATCGTGCGCTTCCACAACGTCTATGGCCCGCGCATGGGGCTGTCGCACGTCGTCCCGCAACTCCTGGAAAAAGCGCACCGGCTCGGTGGCGACGCCCCGCTGGAGGTGGCGAGCGTCGAACACAGCCGGTCGTTCTGCTATGTGGACGATGCGGTCGAATACCTGATCCGCATGTGCATGCTGCCGACCTGCGCCGACCAGACCTTCAATGTCGGCACCCAGGCGCCGGAGGTCCGCATCGGCGACGTGGCGCAGGTCATTCTGGATGTGGTCGGCCGCGCAAACCCCATTGCCGCCCTGCCGGAGACGCCCGGCTCTCCGGCGCGGCGGGCGCCGGACATGGCCAAGGCCGTCGAGGCGACCGGCTTCCGCTCACGCATCGACCTGCGCACGGGCGTGCAGCGGACCTACGACTGGTACCGCGAGCATGTGTTCGAACGCGCCGAGGTGTGTGCGGTTTGAGGACTGCGAAAGGGGTGGCCGGACGATCCCTTCCGGCCACCTCCCTGCCCTCTTCGCCGTAGCGCCGAAGAGGCGTTGGCTGGAGGTTCTTCGATCTGCGACTATTCTCCCAGCCGCTGGACAATGCTGGAAACCCAAGACCCTCATTACCGGGAGGTGCGGCGGACCGGCCTCGGCACAGCAAGGGCCGCTCCTTGGAGCGGCCCTTGCTTTTCATGCCATGCAGGCGGCCCGCAATCGGGCCCCGCGGATCAGGCCCCGTAGACGAAGGCCGAGGAGTCGTCCTGCGCCAGCGGCAGGACGTCAACCACCGGAACGTCCACGGT
>JAEYOB010000839.1 GCA_023412175.1 Pseudomonadota bacterium
CCCTTGACCCGGGCTGTTACCCCGGCTGTTCTGGCCCTCCTCCTCGTCTCGCCCGCCTTCGCTCAGAACGAGGCGCCCAAGCAGACGCTGAAGCGCGTCGAGCAGGAGATCCAGGCTGACAAGGAGCGCCAGCGCGACCTCGACCGCCAGTCGGAGACGATCCGCAAGGAACTCGCCGACCTGCGCAACCGGCTGATCGGCCTCGCCGAACAGGCGCGGGCCCAGGAAAGCGAACTGGCCGAGTTGGAAAGCACCCTCGCCGCCCTGGAGGACGAGGAGCGCGCCCAGGCCGCCAGGCTCGACACCGAGCGCCAGCACATCGCCCGCCTGCTCGCCGCGCTCCAGCGCCTGTCCCGCATCCCGCCCGAGGTGGTGATCGCCACGCCGGAAGGCCCGGTGGACACGCTGCGCTCGGCGCTGCTGCTGCGCGACACCGTGCCGGCCCTGCGCGAGCGCGCCGATGCGCTGGCCGGCGCCCTGCAACGCCTTGCCGACGTGCGCGAGCGGCTGGAGGGGCAGCGCGCCCGAACGCTGTCCGCCCGTGCCAACCTGTCGAACCGGGAAGGCGAGATCGCCGCCCTGGTGGCACGCCGCGAGACGCTGTCACGCCAGACCGAGGAGGAGCGCCAGGCCGTCGCCCAGCGCATGGCGCATCTGGCCGGGCAAGCCGGCGACCTGCGCCAGCTGATGGAGCGCGTCGAGGCGGAACGCCGCGCCACCATGGAGGCCGCGGTCAGGCGCGAGGCCGAACGGCTGGAGGGCGAGCGCCGCGAAACCGAACGCCGCATCGCCGAGCAGAAGGACGCCGAACGCAAGCTTGCCCTTCAGAAGGAAGCCGAGCGCAAGCTGGCCGAACAGAAGGAGGCGGAGCGCCGGGCGAAGGCGGAAGTCGTCGCCGTCCAGCGCGCGCCCGACGCCCCCATCATGAACGGCGGGCTGCGGCTGCCGGCCGGCGGCCGGGTCACCGCGCGCTACGGCGAGCAGGACCGCTTCGGTGCCGCCGCCCGCGGCCTCACCATTTCTGCCAGGGCCGGTACGCCCGTGCTGGCGCCCTATGCCGGAAGCGTGATGTTCGCCGGGCCGTTCCGCGGATACGGGCAAATCTTGATCGTCGAACACAGCAATGGATATCATAGTCTCATTGCTGGCCTGGGCCGGATCGACACGTCCGTCGGCAAGCATGTCTCCACCGGAGAACCGGTCGGTCTCATGCCGTCTCCTGCCGACGGCAACCCGGATCTTTACTTTGAACTGAGACGACACGGTCAGCCTATAAACCCGGAACGCGGGTTCAGCGCGCCGGAGGGGAAAGGACAAGGCTAGATGCGAATGATGAAGCGGGCCGCCTTCGCTGCGGCCATGGTGTTCGTAGGGGCCGGAATCGGCCGGCTGACAGCCGCCGACACCAACACCTCCGAGACGTACCGCCAGCTGAACCTCTTCGGCGACGTGTTCGAGCGCGTGCGCGCCGAATACGTGGAGAAGGCCAGCGACGAGCAGCTCATCGAGAACGCCATCAACGGCATGCTGACGGCGCTGGACCCGCACTCCAGCTATCTCAACAAGAAAAGCTTCCAGGACATGCAGGTGCAGACCCGCGGCGAGTTCGGCGGGCTGGGCATCGAGGTCACCATGGAGAACGGCCTGATCAAGGTCGTGTCCCCCATCGACGAGACGCCGGCCTTCCGCGCCGGCCTGCAGCCGGGCGACTTCATCACCCACCTGAACGGCGAGGCGGTGATGGGCCTGGCGCTGAACGAGGCGGTGGAGAAGATGCGCGGCCCCGTCGGCTCCGACATCAAGGTCACCATCCGCCGCGGCGAGACCGGCGAGCCGTTCGAGGTGTCGATCACCCGCGCCGTCATCAAGGTGCAGTCGGTGCGCCACCGCCTGGAGGGCGAGGTCGGCTACATCCGCGTCACCAGCTTCAACGAGCAGACCCAGAGCGGCCTGGAGAAGGCGATCACCGCCATCCAGCAGCAGGCCGGCGACAAGCTGAAGGGCTACGTGCTCGACCTGCGCAACAACCCCGGCGGCCTGCTCGACCAGGCGGTGTCGGTGTCCGACACCTTCCTGGAGAAGGGCGAGGTCGTCTCCACCCGCGGCCGCAAGGCCGAGGAGGGCACGCGCTACAACGCCAAGCCCGGCGACATGGCCAAGGGCCTGCCCATGGTCGTGCTGATCAACGGCGGTTCGGCCTCGGCGTCGGAGATCGTCGCGGGCGCGCTGCAGGACCACAAGCGGGCGGTCGTCCTCGGCACGCAGTCCTTCGGCAAGGGCTCGGTGCAGACCATCATCCCGCTGCCCGGCCACGGCGCCATGCGCCTGACCACGGCGCGCTACTACACGCCGTCGGGCCGCTCGATCCAGCAGCTCGGCATCACCCCGGACATCGAGGTGAAGCCGGCCAAGGTCGAGGAACTGGACGCCCAGGGCCAGCGCCGCCGCGAGGCCGACCTGCGCGGCGCCCTGCGCAACGACAACAGCGCCTGTCTCTTTACACATCTGACGCTGCCGACGAA
>JAEYOB010000262.1 GCA_023412175.1 Pseudomonadota bacterium
GTTCGACGTGGTACCGGACGGCGCGGGCAAGAACGACGTTCTCAATGTCCCGCCCGATGGCCACCAGGTCGTCGGGCGTCATGGTGTGGTCCACACGCTCCGCCTCCTGCTCGATGATCGGCCCTTCGTCCAGGTTCGACGTCACATAGTGGGCGGTGGCGCCGATCAGCTTGACGCCGCGGGCGTAGGCCTGGTGATAGGGCTTGGCGCCCTTGAAGCTCGGCAGGAAGGAATGGTGGATGTTGATCACCCGCCCGGCCATGCGCTCGCACAGCGCCGGCGACAGCACCTGCATGTAGCGGGCGAGCACGACGAGGTCGATGTTTTCTCGCTCGACGATCTCCCACAGGCGGGCTTCCTGCTCGGCCTTGGTCTCGGCCGTCACCGGCATGTGGTGGAACGGAACGTCGTGCCACGCCGCCAGCTGGTAGAAGTCCCGGTGGTTGGAGACGATGGCCGGGATCTCGATCGGCAGGTAGCCGATGCGGTAGCGGTACAGCAGGTCGTTCAGGCAGTGCCCGAACTTCGACACCATGATCAGCACGCGCTGCCGGCGGGTGGCGTCGTGCAGCTTCCAGTTCATGCGGAACGGGCCGGCCACCACCTCCTGGAACGCCTTCGACAGCTCGTCGTGGCCCGGCCCGCCGCGGCCGGCGGCGAAGTGGACGCGCAGGAAGAACAGCCCCGTGCCGCGGTCGCCGAACTGGGCGCTGTCGATGATGTTGCAGTTCCGCTCGGCCAGGAAACCGGACACCGCGAAGACGATGCCGACGGTGTCGGGGCACGAGATGGTGAGGATGTATTCGGAGCCGGTCTTGGACATGCGCGTAATGGAGGCGGTTTCGACGGTGGATGGGGGGACCTCCCCTAGCACGATTGTCCGCGCGATGCACCCGCCAACAACGGCCAAGCCCCCCCGGAAAAAACGGCGCCCCTCCCCCGCGTCGGCGGGAAAGGGGCGGAAGCCTTGCCGTGAGGCCCTGCCGTAAGGAGCGTCGAAGCCTCAGGCGTCGGGGAAATGTTCCAGCTCGCGGCGGAGGTTGCTCGCCTGGGCGCGCAGCGCCACCAGACGGCCGAGGTCGGGCGCGGGACGGCCCTCCTCTTCGACCAAGCGGTCCTCGATCTCGCGTTGTTCCTGCCGGATGATGTTGAACAGAGCTTTCCGCAACATCGCAGCCTCCGATACCAGTTCTTAAAATTTTAATCCGAATCGAGCCAATCATCAAGCAACCGATCGGCCAGGACAGTTTCCCTTGGGAGTCTGCCCCAGTTCGGCGCGTCCCCGCCAGTTAACCTTGCGCGTTAGCCTTGCGGGTCTTGACAACACTTTTGCGCATGCGCATTGGTTAATAGCTGCGGGCATCAAGCGGCGGCTCGACCGGAAGCGCAGGCATGGAATGCGACGGAACGTCGCGCAGGATATAGATCGATGGACAGAAGGCTTCTGCTGAATCTGCTGTGGTCACTGCCGCTCGGCGGCGGACTAGGCCTTTGGTCCAGGCAGGCTTATGCCCAACCTGTGCGCCGGCCAGGCGCACCGGTGGTGGTGATCGATCCGGGGCACGGCGGCATCGATCCCGGCGCCATCGGCCTGCACGGCACGCGGGAGAAGGACGTCACCCTCGACATCGCGCGCGAAATCGCCCAGCGCCTCGTCCGCGAGCACCGCGTCAAGGCGGTGCTGACCCGCCAGGACGACCGCTTCCTGGCGCTGGACGAGCAGGTCGAGATCGGGCGCGCGGCGGAAGCCGACCTGTTCGTGTCCATCCACGCCGACAGCGCCCCGACCCCCGAGGCGCGCGGCCTGTCCGCCTACACGCTGTCGGCCAAGGCGACGGACGGTTTCGCCGGGGCGCTCGCCACCCAGGAGAACCGCGCCGACGCGGTGGCCGGCGTGGACCTCAAGGGCGCAAAGCCGGCGGTGCGCGCCATCCTCATGGACCTCGCCACCCGGCACACCGCCAAGGCGTCCCTGGTCGCCCGGCAGGCCATCGTGAAGGGCGCCGGACGGGAGCTGCGGCTGCTCGACAACCCCATGCGTGCCGCCAATTTTGCCGTGTTGAAGGCGCCGGACGTGCCGTCGGTCCTGGTGGAGACCGGCTTCCTTTCCAACCCCCAGGACGAACAGATCCTGCGCACGGCGGAGGCGCGGCGCACCGTGGCAAGGGTGCTCGCGCGCGAGTTGGCCGCCGTGCTTTCCCGCGCCCCGTTCGCCTGAAATCCGCTGCGCCTCTTTCGCATGTGCAGCATCCCTGCATCACTTGGAAACAAAACAAACATGACCGAAAAAAGCCGTTGCAATCCCACATCAGGCGTGACTTTTTCGCACCGCTCGCCCCGTGGTGGGGCGGGTGGACGGAGGTGGGTCGTGTCGGGCTTGGCGCGCCTTTGGGCGGTGGTCGGGTTGGCCGTTGTCGCAGTCGGCGGGACGGCGTGCGTGCCCCTGGTCGTCGGCGCCGGCGGCACCGCCGTGGTCGCCGCGCACGAGAAGCGCGGCCTGCGCGGCTTCGCCAGCGACACCGCCATCACCGCACAGATCAATGACCTGTGGTTCCGGCACTCGCTCGACCTGTACCAGCGCCTGAGCACGCGCGTGGACCAGGGCCGCGTGATGCTGACCGGCCGCGCCGCCGACCCGCAGATGCGCCTCGACGCGGTGCGCCTCGTCTGGCAGGCCGACGGAGTCAGGGAAGTCATCAACGAGATCCAGGTCGACAACGAGTCGAGCATCGTCGACTCCGCCAAGGACACCTGGATCAACACGCAGTTGCGCACGCGCATCACCTTCGACGGTGCGGTGTCGTCGCAGAACTACAACATCGATACCGTCAATGGCGTTGTCTATCTGATGGGATGGGCCAAGAGCCAGGACGAGCTGGACCGCGTCATTGGCCACGCCCGCGCCATCCCGAACGTCCAACGCGTCGTCAACTACGTACAACTGTAGCCAAGAGGCACCCGGCACCGCCATGTACCCCGCCTTCGCCCTTTGCCGTTTCGCCGCCTTCCTCACGGCCCTGTTCGTGGCTACGGCGGCCCTTGCCGATCTGGCGGGGCAGGCGCTGGCGCAGGACAACAGCCCGGCCAACCGGCTGTTCGTCCAGGCCATGCAGGCGGTGCGGCAGGCCGACAACACCTTCGACGTCGCCGAGGAGAGCCGGTACCTCAAGGAGGCCGACCGGCTCCTGAACGAGATCGTCACCAAGTACCCGGACAGCGCGCTGGCGGTGCAACTGGTGACCAACCAGTTCGTCGGCGACTTCGACTTCTACGAGTTCCGTGGCCGCATCAAGGCGCTGGTCTGCAACGAGCCGCTCGCCAGCCTGTGCTTCCTGCACCGCATCAGCGAGCTGCTGCCGCCGGTGGAGACGCCGATCACCACGGCGCGCTGGGACTGGCTGTCGCTGGCGGTGGCCTACCAGCAGCTCGGCGACCCCGCCCGCGCCAAGGAGATCGTCTCCCCCTTCGTCAGCGCCGTGCGGCGCGGCAAGGCGACGGACAACTCCGGCCAGGACCTGTTCGTGGCCCAGGATCGTGGCATGGCTCGCGACGGCGCCCGAGCGCACCTGGCTCAGGT
>JAEYOB010000851.1 GCA_023412175.1 Pseudomonadota bacterium
CCTCGGGCACTGGGTCGATACCGGCGTGCTGCTCGCCGCCGTGGTGATCAACGCCATCATCGGCTTCATCCAGGAAGGCAAGGCCGAAGCCGCGCTGGATGCCATCCGCGCCATGCTGTCCCCGCACGCCACCGTGGTGCGCGGCGGCGACCGCCGGCAGATAGACGCCGCCGAGCTGGTGCCGGGCGACCGCGTGTTGCTGGTCTCCGGCGACCGAGTGCCGGCCGACCTGCGCCTGGTGAAGGTGAAGGAATTGCGCGTCGAGGAAGCCGCGCTCACCGGCGAATCCCTGCCGGTGGAAAAAGGCACCGATGCGGTGGCGGCCGACGCGCCGCTGGGCGATCGCTACGGCATGGCCTATTCCGGCACGCTGGTGGTGTTCGGCCAGGCGACGGGCATCGTCGTCGCCACCGGCGCGGCGACCGAGCTGGGCAAGATCAACCAGATGCTCACCGGCATCCGGAACCTGACCACCCCGCTGCTGCGCCAGGTGGATCATTTCGGCCGCTGGCTGGCCTTCGCCGTGCTGGCCGCCTCCGCCGCCACCTTCGCCCTCGGCACGCTCTGGCGCGGTCATCCGGCCGCCGACATGTTCATGATGGTGGTGGCCCTGGCCGCCTCGGCGATTCCCGAGGGCCTGCCGGCGATCATGACCGTCACCCTGGCCCTGGGCGTGCAGCGCATGGCCCAGCGCAACGCGATCATCCGACGCCTGCCGGCGGTGGAAACCCTGGGCTCGGTGACGGTGATCTGTTCCGACAAGACCGGCACCCTCACCCGCAACGAAATGACCGTGCAGCGGGTGGTCTGCGCCGATCACGTATTCGACGTCTCCGGGGTGGGCTACGAACCGCTGGGCGACTGCCGGCTCGACGACAGGATCGTCGACCCCGAGCATTACCCCGCGCTGGCGCTGGCGATCCGCACCGGCGTGCTCTGCAACGACGCCCACCTCCAGCAACAGGCCCACCAGTGGCGCGTCATGGGCGACCCCACCGAGGGCGCGCTGCTGGTCCTGGGCGGCAAGGTCGGCTTCAGCCAGCACGTCGCCGACGGCGCCTGGCCGCGTCTGGACTCGATTCCCTTCGAGTCGCAGCACCGCTTCATGGCCTCCTACCACCAGGACAGCGACGGCGCGCCCTGGATCTTCGTCAAGGGCGCGCCCGAGCGCATCCTGGAAATGTGCGGCAGCCAGGCCGGGCACGCCGGCGACCAGCCCATCGACCGCGACTACTGGCGGCGCATGGCGACCGACACTGCGGCCAAGGGGCTGCGCCTGCTGGCGCTGGCCTGCAAGCGCAGCGCGCCGGCGAACGACCAGCTGACCTTCGCCGATGTCGAAGCCGGCTACACCCTGCTGGCGCTGGTCGGCATCATCGACCCGCCGCGCGAGGAAGCCATCGTCGCGGTGGACGAATGCCACCGCGCCGGCATCCGCGTGAAGATGATCACCGGCGACCATGCCGAGACCGCGCGGGCCATCGGCGCCCAGCTCGCCATCGGCGTCGGCAAGCCGGCGGTGACCGGCGCCGAAGTGGCGCTGATGGACGATGCCGCCCTGCGCCAGGTCGCCATGGACGTCGACGTGTTCGCCCGCGCCAGCCCGGAACACAAGCTGCGCCTGGTGCAGGCCCTGCAGGACGACGGCCAGGTCGTGGCCATGACCGGCGACGGGGTCAACGATGCCCCCGCGCTCAAGCGCGCCGATGTCGGCGTGGCCATGGGCATGAAAGGCACCGAAGCGGCCAAGGAGGCGTCGGACATGGTGCTGGCGGACGACAACTTCGCCACCATCGCCTCCGCCGTACGCGAAGGTCGCGCGGTCTACGACAACCTGAAGAAGTTCATCCTGTTCATGCTGCCCACCAACGGCGGCGAGGCGCTGGTGGTGATCGCGGCGATCCTCTTCGAACTCACCCTGCCGCTGACGCCGGCGCAGGTGCTGTGGATCAACATGGTCACCTCCAGCACCCTGGGGCTGGCGCTGGCCTTCGAGCCGGCCGAGCGCGGCATCATGGGTCGCCGGCCGCGCCCGCCGGGCGAGGCCCTGCTGTCGGGGTTCTTCGTCTGGCGCGTGCTGATGGTGTCGGTGCTGATGATGAGCGGCGCCCTCGGCCTGTTCCTCTGGGAAATGAACAGCAGCGGCAACGTCGAAGCGGCGCGCACCATGGCGGTCAATGCCGTGGTGATGGCGGAGATGTTCTACCTGCTCAACAGCCGCTCGATCCTCGCCTCGGTCGCCAATCGCCAGGGCCTGACGGGCAACCCCTACGTGCTGCTGGCCATCGCCGCCTGCATTCCCCTGCAACTGGCGTTCACCCACGCGCCGATCATGCAGTCGATCTTCGGTTCGACCGACCTCTCGCCGCTACAATGGGCCCAGGTGGTCTGCGCCGGCCTGCTGGTGTTCTGCGTGGCGGAGCTGGAGAAGCTGGTGATCCGCCGTTCCCCGTTGGCCGCACGGATCGCGCCGACCGCGGTGTCCTGAGCCCGCGGCGTAACCGAATCCAGGCAGAAGCCTCCCGCCTGGATTCGCGGCCGCTGATGGCGCCGCGACCGGTGAGCAATTGGCACAAGCAAATTGTGCACAATATTAAAATTAATTGTTTATCGCCCTGTCTACAGATTGCTATAGTCAGAGCATCATGAGTGTTCGTCCGTTTTCGTCGCTCAGCGAAGACGAGGCGCCGTGAAGCCTCGCAAGCCCATGACCGAACAACAACAAGATGGCAGGCTTAACCATGACCGCAACCGCCACCAGCAGCGGCATCGCTCCTTCGCGCCCGCACCCCGCTCTTCCAGCCGGACGACCATCCCGCTTCCGCCCTCCCGTTCGCCCCAGCGCCGCCTCGCCTCCGGACGTCGTCACCACTGCCGGCTGAGTCGCCGCGCTCGCACTTCCCGCCGCCAGGCCCTTCGCGGAGAATACGCGCCGGTCGCCGCTCGGCTTCATGAAAGACACCACAGGAAAACCACACCATGCATTCCAAGACTGCCCCGCTCTGCCTCGCCCTCGCCGGCGGCCTGCTCGCCGCCCCAGCCATGGCCGGCGACCTGCTGCACTGGCAGAACAACAGCCTCACCTACCTCTACGGCCAGGACTACAAGGTCGACCCCGACACCCAGCAGACCGTCACCTTCGAGCACGCCAGCGGCTGGGCCTGGGGCGACATGTTCTTTTTCGTCGACAACATCTGGTTCAACGGCGTCAGCGGCAGCGACGGCCACACCTACTACGGCGAATTCAGCCCGCGCCTGTCGCTGGGCAAGGTCAGCGGCCGCGACCTGTCGTTCGGCCCGGTCAAGGACGTGCTGATCGGCGCCACCTACGAACGCGGCGAAAGCTCGGCGGACGGCGTGCCGAACCAGAACTACCTGCTCGGCCCGGCGGTGGACCTGGAGCTGCCCGGCTTCGACCGCTTCGCCCTCAACTTCTACTATCGCAAGCCCGACGGCTCCACCGGACGCGCGTCCGGCCAGTGGCAGGTCACCCCGACCTGGGCCATGACCTTCCCGGTCGGCAAGTCCGACATCCTCTTCGACGGCTTCATCGACTGGGTGGTCAACGACGCCGGCTCGAAGTCCCGCGGCGACTTCCTCTCGAAGAACCTGCACATCGTGCCGCAGATCAAGTACGACCTGGGCAAGGCGCTGGACTATGCGCCGGGCAAGCTCTATGTCGGTATCGAGTACGACTACTGGTCGAACAAGTATGGCCTGGAAGACGGCTCGCTGCCGTTCAAGACCGACCAGAACACCTTCAGCGCCATCGTCAAGGCGCACTTCTGATCGCGCCGGCCGGAGCACAGGCCCCGGCCATCCCGCGTCACCTCCCTCCCGACCGTCGACCCGCTACGCCTGGC
>JAEYOB010000855.1 GCA_023412175.1 Pseudomonadota bacterium
TTCATGCCCGGCACGACTGCACGCATCAGCCGCCAATATCCGAACAGCTTGGTATCGAGCTGACGGCGCAAGACATCGTCGGCCACCGTTTCTACATCGCCGACGCTGACCTCTCCGGCATTGTTGATCAGGCAGTCGACATAATGCAGGTCGCGCATCACGTTCTTGACAAGACCTGAAGCACTTTCAGCATCCGACATGTCGGCGACATAGCGCCAGACGCGCCCCGGACGTTCACCGGACAAATCCTCAAACGCGGCCTCCAGCCGATCTGGCTTGCGGGCGCAGATCGCGACACGGGCACCGGCGCGCAGGAATTTCCGTGCGGCGGCAAATCCGATCCCGCTGCTTCCGCCGGTCACCAGCGCGACACGGCCCTCGAATTCATCGGTCATTCGCCGGCACCTCCGTCTTGCGCGGAGCCAACCCAAGCTCCGGTTCCGACAGAAAGGAATACATCGAGCGATAGACCGCCCCGACATGTTTCTGCAGCGATGTCGCGTGGGCGATCCCCTCCAACACGTCGAGACGCTTGTACGCGTTGGGCAGCCGTTCGAAAAATTGCGATACGTCGTCCAACGTTGCGATCCCGTCGTGCTGGCCTCTTACGATAAGTGTCGGGACGGCGATATCTTCGGGCGCCACGAGCGGCAGGTTCTGACACATGTCGATATAGGTGCCGGTCGGCACGGAATCGTTTTCCGCAAGCAGTTGCTCGCAGAAATGCTCGACGAGCACCGGATCGGCAGAGTCCACGCCATCCCGGGACGAAAGCGTCGCAATGAAGGCCCTATCCAGCTTGCGCCGGGACGCGGCACGCGACTCGTCGAGCTTCTTGCGCCGTTGCTCAAGCGTCGGACTATTGGCGCCTGTCCAGACGAACCCGTCGAACAACAATGCACCGGTCAATTCCGGGCGGTCAGCCGCGAACAGGCAGGCACGCAAAGCCCCGGACGAGCTCCCGTAGACCGCCAGCTTTTCGCAAGCGCGCCGGTCGCGGATGTATTCGGCGACACGAGCAATGTCGGCGGCACCTTCGGCGCAGGTCGCCCAGACCTCCTCCCCCTTGTAGGATCGGCCGTATCCCCGACAGTCGAAGCACCAGACATCGAACCCGGCCGACGCAAACCAGTTCATCAGCGATGCATCGGGGCGATCGGGAACCTGAAGGTCGAACTGCGGCAGCGAACTTGTGGACGAACCATGCACGCACAGAAGAATGCCGCGCGCCGGAGCCGTCGCACGCTTTTCCCAGGCGAAGGTCGCATCCTTGCCACGACCGATCATATGCGATGTGCCGGTCAGATGTTGCGCTCTCAGTTCGTGCGACATGACCCGGGATTCGCCGTCTAGGATATCAGTTTGAGATCGATCGGGCGTTTCTGAGCAGCCGACTGGTCCAGTGCTTTGGTCAGCAGAAGGTTGTTATGCGCATCTTTCGCGGTTGCCGCATGGATTGGCGCACCCAGCGAGAGGTAAGCCAGCCAGCATTCGGTTTCTTCGCGCAGCGGTCCCCACAGCTCACCGAGCGCGATGTCTCCCGGCAGATAGCTCCCGAGGAAGTCGACGAGCCGGCTGCTGTCCGGCGTGTGCCCTTCGCGTTGCGGCGACGCCACCGCCATCACCATGTCCCGGTGGGTGTCGTCGACGGTGATCACCCCGTCAGTACCGGTCACCGCCAACTCCAGACTGTAAACGGCACCGGGCCAGGACACCGGCAGCGACCAGCAATGCGACAAATGATAGAGCGCGCCATCGTCGAAAACGATCGTTCCGACCGTGGCGTCGACGCCGCCATACGGGGCTCCCAGCAGCTTGTCGACCGAGCGGGCATAGCACTCCACCGGCTTGCGTCCTGCCATGCACCACATCACCAGATCGACGACATGCGTGCCCGACACGACCATCGGCGAACATTCCGCGGCTTTGCTGCCCGCACGCTTGTACGATTGTATCGCCATCAGGCGGTTCATCAGTCCGCGGCTGGAGATCAGAGAAATGTCGCCGAGTGCTCCGCTGCTGATCTTTTCCTTCAAGGTCAGCCAGCGGCGCCGGAACCGCTGCGTGTAGCCGACCAGTACCTCGGTCCCGGTCTGCTCGATCCGCTGCAACACCGCTTCGGACTGCGCGATCTCCGTCGCAATCGGCTTCTCAGCCAGGACCGCGAACCTGCGCTCGCAGGCGAACATGATTGGCTCGACGTGACAGTCGTCATCGGTCGCGACGATTACCGCGGTCACCTCGGGTCGGTTCAGCAGCTCCCGAAAGTCATCTGTCAGAAAATCCGCGCCGATCTTTTTCTGAACGACCTGGCCGCGCTCCTTGTGAAGCTCGGCGATCCCGATCCAGTCGACGGCCGGATGCCGTGCTGCGACCTCACCCCGAAAACCGCCGACACGGCCTCCGCCGACAATGGCGAGACCGATGCGCTTGGCTGAGGACTTCACTGCGGCGCAATCCCGACGTCGCGGATCAGCTCAGGCCAGACATCGAGTTCGCGTTCGACGAATTTGCGGAAAGCCACAGGATCACTTCCGACGCGGACGGTCCCGGTCGCGTCCATCCTATCAGCGACAGCCTTGCTTTGCATGGCTTCGGCAGCGACCTTGCTCAGGCGATCGATCACGCTCTTCGGCGTGCCGGCCGGTGCCGACAGGCCGAACCAGGGCGTGACAACCCAATCGAGATTCATCTCGCGGCCCGTGGGAACATTCGGGAGCGCCTTGCTCCGCTCTTGCGAGGAAATCAGCAGCGGCTTCAGTTGGCCGCCGTCGATGAACGATTTCGCCGCAGCGTACCCGGTCGCCGTCAGCGCGACCTGTCCGGACACCGTGTCGGTGATAGCGGGGGTCGCTCCGCGATAGGGAATGTGAAACAGTTCGATCCCGGCGGCCCTCTGGAACATCTCCATGGCGAGATGACCGGCGGTTCCGACACCCGATGAGGAATAGTTGATCGTCTTCAGGTTCGCCTTCGCATTCTCGATCCGGTCCTACACGTCCGTGATTCCGCTTTTCGGATTCACCATGATGACGACGTAGTCCTGGCTGAGCAGACTGACCGGATCGAAATCCTTCAGGGGGTCGTAGGGAAGAGACTTGTGAAGACCGACATTCGTCGCGTGGTTCGGCCCCGTCAGCAGCAAGGTATAGCCGTCGGGAGCGGCACGTGCGACGGCGTCGGTTGCGGAGATGCCCGCACCGCCCGGCCGGTTGTCGACGACGACCGGCTGTTTGAGTGTCGCCGACATGTAATCGCCGACCAGCCGTGCCTGAATGTCGCCTGCCGCTCCGGCCGGATACGGGACAATGATCCGTATCGCACGGGACGGAAAATCGTCGGCATAGCCCAGGAGCGGGGCGCCTATGCCGAGCAGAGCGAGACCAAGTGTGAAGGTACGTCGGGTCGTGTTCATTTGCTACAATCCAAGGGAGACAGCCTTCGCCGGGACCGGAGTTCGGCACACGAAGGGCGGATC
>JAEYOB010000858.1 GCA_023412175.1 Pseudomonadota bacterium
CTGCGGGCGAGGTGCGGCGGCGGCAGTTCCGGCCCCATGCCGCCCTCGAAGACCCGGCTCGGGTCGGCGCCCAAAGCCTCCACCAGATAGCGCTTCGACAGCGTGCCGTTGGCGACGAAGGCCGTGATGCGGCGGGTGATCCAGCGCCGCAGGTTCTGGCGCCACGGGGTGACCGTCCGTTCGGTGTGGGCGGTGCCTTCCCAGAACAGGATGGTGGGATAGCCGGCCAGCAGCGATGTCAGCGTCCAGGTGCTGAAATTGTTGCTGATCACTGCCCTGGGGTTCACCCGCAGCAGCGCCGGCAGCAGGCCCGGCGTCAGCGTCACGCCGAACGGCGTCTCCAGCGCGTCGTCGTGCCGGCGCGAGATGTCGATGCGCCGGCTGTTCAGCAGCAGCCGCGGGAAATGGCCGTCATGGACGGCGATCTGCGAGTTCGGGTCGCGCTGCTGGCGCTCGGCGATGACCAGGAAGTCGTCGCCGAGGCGGCGGTGCAACTCGTCGAACAACGGAACGCGGTAGGCACCGAAGATTGGTGAGGACGGGAAGAGGTAGGCCGTCGTGTTGCCGTGCCGGGTCGTCATGATCCGCTCCCTTTCGCCAGGGACATGTTTGGAACGCGCCTGAAGAGCAGGAAGCCCATGGCGGCCACCAGCGCCACCATGGAGACCGGCAGGCCGATGGCGGCGCCGGTCAGCTTCAGCGTGAGGACGAGCGGCAGGCCGACCGCGACGGCGGCCACCGCCGAGAACAGGTGCGCCTTGAACTCCAGATCCGGCCGCATCTCGGCGCGCAGGCCGCTGGCGAGCACGGCCGCCACCGCCAGCAGCGGCGCGGTGGTGGCGAGCACGGTCAGAAGGTGTGACTGGGCCTGGTATCCCTGCCCCAGCACCAGCGCGGTCAACGGTTCGTGCCACACCGCCAGACCGCCCCAGTAGACCAGCGAGCAGACCGCGAAGACGGTGACCGCCAGGATCAGCTCGCGCCGGACCGTCGGCGTGCCGGAGCGGCGGACGAGGCGCGGCACCATCAGCATGGCAAGCGGCTGGACCACGGTCATCACCGGGCGCAGGAACAGCATCAGCCCGGCGAGGATGCCGGCCGCCTCCAGCCCATCCGTGATGGGCAGCACCAGGAAGTACAGGTTGCCGGGAATCCACGACGCGATGGTCGAAGCGATGACCCAGCGCCCATACCGCCAGTGGTCGCGCGCGATGCCGCCGACCGGCAGCCGGTCGAGCCCGCGGCGGAACGCCACCCCCTGCCGGCGCAGCAGTTCCCCGCCGATGGCCAGGCTGGCGCCGCCCATCAGCAGGTAGGCGGTGAACGGCGACAGCCGGCCGAACCAATCCAGCGCGCTCACGCCGCCCAGCAGCACCGCCAGGTACAGCACGCCGCCGAGCGCCGCCGGACGGGGCGTGCCCTTGAGGTAATGGACGCGCCGCGCCAGCATGAGCAGCAGGATGCCCGGCGTCGCGATGCCGACGCCCAGGAAGGCGTCCGACAGCGCCGGCGACCCGACCTGCAGCGCACCGGCTCCCACCAGGGCCAGCGTGCTGCCGAGCGCCGCCGACACCGCCCAATGCCCCCGCACGATGGAGCCGAGATACCCGACCTCGGCATCCCGGTACCGGGCCGAGCCGAAGACCAGCATCGGCTCCATCAGCAGCGCGTTGTGCAGGCCGGCCAGCAGCAGCAGCCACGCCATCGACACGGCGAAGGCGCCGTACTCCTCCGGCCCCAGCCAGTGGATCAGCACGATGTTGATGACGAAGTTGGCCGCCGCCGACAGGGTCTGGTCGGCGATCCCCCAGACGGCGGGGGCCAGAGCCTGCTGTGCGCTTCTCAGCCGCGGGGCGAGGCGCACGGCGTGGGCGGCCCAGGGTCCGGTGGCCATCGGCTTGTCCATCCTAACCCGACCCACCGTCAGGACCGTCCGTAGGTGTCTTCGAAGCGCACGATGTCATCCTCGCCCAGATAGGCCCCGGACTGCACCTCGATCAGGTTCAGCGGCACCTTGCCGGGGTTGTGCAGGCGGTGCACCATGCCCAGCCCGATGGTGAGGGATTCGTTCTCGCGCAGCAGCAGCTCCTCGGAATCGCGGGTGACCAGGGCGGTGCCGTTCACCACCACCCAGTGCTCGGCGCGGTGGTAGTGCTTCTGCAGCGACAGCAGGCCGCCGGGCCGCACCGTGATGCACTTGACCTGGAACCGTTCGCCCATCTGCAATGTGCGGTAATGGCCCCACGGGCGGTGGACGCAGCGGTGGCACGACGCTTCGGCGCGCCGCGCCTGCGCCAGACGGTCGTGCAGCGCCTTGACCTCCTGCGCGCGGTCCTTGGAGGCGATCAGCACCGCGTCGTCGGTCACCACGACCACCAGATCCTCCACCCCGAGCACGGTGGTCAGCATTCCCTCGGTATGGACGACGCAGTTGCGGCTGTCCTCCAGCAGCACGTCGCCGTGGCGGACATTGCCGTCGCCGTCCTTCTCCAGATGGTTCCACAGCGCCGCCCATGTGCCGACGTCGGACCACTCGAAACGGCCGGGAACGACGGCGGCGCGCTGCGTGCGCTCCATCACCGCCACGTCGATGGACAGCGCCGGGGCACGGGCGAACTCCGCGGCATCGGGTGTCACCACGCCGTCGGCGGCCCGGCCGCCGGCCAGCGCGGCGCGCACCGCCGCGAGGATGCCGGGCTCGTGCCGTTCCAGTTCCTCCACACAGGCGCGGGCCGACAGCAGGAACATGCCGCTGTTCCACAGGTGGCGGCCGTCCTCGACCATGCGCGCGGCGGTTTCCCGGTCGGGCTTCTCGACGAACGCGGCGACGGCCGACACCTCGCCGGCAAGCGGTTGGCCGGTCAGGATGTAGCCGAACCCGGTCTCCACCCGCGTCGGCGGCATCCCGAAGGCGGTGAGCAGGCCGCGTTCCGCAGCCCCCGCGGCGGTGCCGACGGCGTCGAGGAAGGCGTTCTGCCCGCGCACGACGTGGTCGGTGGGCAGCACCAGGAGCAGCGCCTCCGGGGCCGTCTCCAGCGCCCGCAGCGCCGCCAGCGCGATGGCCGGCGCGGTGTTGCGCCCGGCCGGTTCGACGATGACCTCGCCGGGCGGGACGCCGACGTCGCGGAGCTGCTCCACCAGCATGAAGCGGTGCTCCTGATTGCACACGACCGTGGGCGCCGTGAAGCGCGTCTGATCGGCAACCCGCAGCGCCGTTTCCTGCACCATGCTGCGTTCGGAGGTGAGCGGCAGGAACTGCTTCGGATACAGATCCCGCGACAGCGGCCAGAGGCGCGCCCCCGCGCCACCCGATAAAAGCACCGGGACAATTCTGCCGTCATGGGCCATCGGACTTCCCCTTCCAGTCTCAGGCAACTCGGCTTCGGGCACGCTCCAAGCAGAGGCGCTGGCGCGGACAATCATGGTGATTGATCGACGTTTCCGGCAGGCTATCCACAACGCAGAAAGATAAAATCGGAAATTCCGCGTTGCGAATCCCAACAAACGGCAAGATGTGTCAAGCAATGTGCTGAAACGGGAACTGCCCGTAAATTCACATTAGGACGGATGCCCCCGGCGGCGGATGGTGGTCCCGTACCCATTGGGGTGACACCTCGAATCACCGCCCACCATCAATGTTGGTACGGCCCGCTCCCGGCCGGACGGGAATGCCCCAACGCCGGAACATCGGCCGGCCGCGCCGGAATTCTCGGGAATGCGGGCGCCGCCGGTGCCGGAACCGTGATCCGCGCCGGGCGCGCCGCGGTGGCGAACGCCAGTCCCATGACCATCAGCCAGGCACCGTTCAGCCGGCCGCCGAAGGCCGGGTAGCTCATATTGTTGATCAGCACGAACAGCAGGAAGGGCACGGCCAGCGCCCGGCCGGACGCTCCCATGCGCACCGCCTGGAGGCACAGCGCCACGGTGAAGGAGAGGATCACCCCGAGACCCAGATACCCCCCCGCCAGCCAGGCCGAGAGGAAGCCGTTGTGGCTGTGCGCGGCGATCCAGCCCACCATGTCCACGCTGACGATTTCGGGGATCATGCGCTCGACCGCCAGGAAGCCGGTGCCCAGCGCGTGGTTCCTGGAGATCTCCCACAACACCTCCCACAACGGCAGCCGGCCGGTCATGCTGCCCATCTGGGCAGCGTCCTTGCCGGCCATGTTGCCGACCTGGAACAGCAGGTCCGGTTCGGCGTTGACGGCGAGCCACGACATCAGCCCGCCGGCCGTCAGGGTTCCGAAGATCATCAGCGTCATCGCCGCCCGCGTCGCCTGCGGCACCAGAACCAGAACCAGCAGGGCCGGCAGCGCGGCCACCACCGAGAGGTAGGTGGCGAAGGAGTGGAACAGCAGCATCGCGACCAGGGCGAACACCACCAGCACGCGCGCCCGCAGATCCTGCCGGCTGAGCAGGCGGTGCAGCCCGACCAGGAACAGGGCGCCCGCCATGGTCGCGCCGCCGTTGTCGTAGAAGGCGCCGACCGGACCTCCGGAAAGGTCGATGTCGCCACCGATGATGTGAGGCAGCAGGTCGCCGATGACGGCCCAGAGCGCCAGCCATTCCTGGTTGTCGCGCCATGGCCCCACCGCGAAGGCGTGCGCGACGATGACCCAGAACGCGCAGAGTTCCAACGCCTTGTACGCCGTCAGTTCGGGCCAGACCGACCACAGCGTGCTGAGCATGTAGAGCGCGATCAGCAACGTCGCCCAGAACCCCGCCCCGTACAGCAGCCGGGCGAAGGGGACGCGGCGGCTGAGCACCAGCCAGCCGGCCCACGACGCGGCGAGCACGGTGAAGGCAGCCTCGATCCGGTTGCTGGCCGACAGCCCGCTGGTGACAAGGTCGAGCACGCTCTCGCGCGGGACGTAGAAGAACGCCTTCCAGGTGAAGTAGACGGCGATGAACGCCCAGCTCACGCGCCGCATTGAATCCGCCAGCGGCGACGACGGCGCCTCGCGCAGACGAAGCCACCAGACGGCCCACAGCGCGGCCAGAGCCGGCAGGATGGTCGCGAGGAGCACCGGATCGGCGTCGGGCATGACGGATCAACCCAAAGATGGGCCAAAGATGGGCCGAAGGCCGCTCATTTCGAATAGTAGTGCCGGAGCCGTGCCTTGTAGTTCCCGTACTCGCCGACGCCGTAAGCCGCCTGCTGGTATGGATCGACCTTCGACAGGATGATGGCGTCGGCCGCGGCGTTGGCGTTCTCCATCTGCTTCAGCGCCGTGCGGACGATGGTGCGGGGCGTGCGCCCCCATTGCACGACGAACAGCGAGGTGTCCGCCACGTCCAGGAAATACTGCGGGTCGGACACCGCCAGCATGGGCGAGGTGTCGATGACGATCAGGTCGTACTGCCGCTCCAGCTCGATGAAGACGGCGCGCAGCGTCAGGACGTTGAGCGCCCGCTGCTTGTCGGGGGAGAACAGGCCGGCCGGCAGCACGTGGGCGCCCGACACCGCGTCCGTCTGGAGCCCGTCGTCGAGGCTGGCCTCGCCGTTCAGCACCTCCATCAGCCCGGGCGCCATCGGCAGGTTCAGCAGCCGGCTGATGGAACGCTGGCGCAGGTCGCCGTCGACGATCAGCGCGCGGAAGCCGCAGGCGCTGGCCATGCGGCCGAGCGCCACGGCGGTGGTGGTCTTGCCTTCGCCCGACAGCGAGGAGGTGACCAGCAGCTTGATGGCGCCGCCGCCCACCCGGTTCCGGCAGGTGGAGACCAGCAACTGCTTGACCGACTCCGCGTACATGCCCGTGGGATGGCTGACGACCCGTTCCTCCGGCGTCGGGCCGCGCAGGTCGCTGACCATGGGCAGGACCGCGGCCACGGGGATCCCGGTCTCGCGCTCGACGTCCTCCAGCCGGCGGAAGCTGGTGTCGCGGTGCTCCAGAATGGTGGCGGCGGCGAA
Source organism: Pseudomonadota bacterium (assembly GCA_023412175.1). Taxonomy (GTDB): domain Bacteria; phylum Pseudomonadota; class Alphaproteobacteria; order Azospirillales; family Azospirillaceae; genus Azospirillum. Next base: position 5,912 of record JAEYOB010000858.1, read on the forward strand.
GCCGACCACCAGGGAGGTCACCAGCGACAGCCCGAGCACCATCGGCGCCTTGGGATAGGACGGGGTCATGGACATGCTCGCCCGCGAGATGATCTGGACGTCCGGCTTCTCCAGCGTGTCCTGCAGACGCAGGCTCTTGAGGCGGCTCATGAAGGTGGCCAGCACGGCGCGGTCGGTGGTCACCTCCCGCTCCAGCGACTTGATGACCAGTTCGGCCTGGCCGGTCCCCGAGACATCCGCGGACAGCGTCTCGAACTCCTTGCGCAGCGCCTCCTCGCGCTGGCGGGCGACGGACAGTTCGCTGGACAGCGCGGTCGAGATCTTGCGCAGCTCGGCGCGGATGAATCGCTGGACGTCGTTCAGCTCGGAATAGGCGGCCATCACCTGCGGGTTCTTCTCGCCGCGGTTGGCGGAGATCTGGGCCACCCGCGCCCGCATCTCAGCCTCGCGCTGGCGCAGGCCACCGATGACCGGCGAAGTGCTGACGTCAATGGCCGCGGACAGGTCGCCGTTCTTGCGCAGCGCGTCGTCGAGCACCCGCTGCTTGGTCGCCAGGTTCTCGGCCTGGCTGCGCACCCGGAACAGTTCGGCGCTGACGTCGGACACCCGCTCGGCAAGCAGGGTGGAGGTGCGCCCCTGCATCATGCCGGCGTCCCGGCGGATCTCCTCGATCCGCTGCTCAGCCTTGCCGATATTCCCCTGAAGCTCCTCGATGCGCTCCGCCAGCTGGGCGCTGGCCGCCCCGGTGATCGAGGACTTCATCTGCAGCGTGTAGGCCTGATAGGCGTCGGCGACGGCGTTCACCACATCGACGCCAAGCTCAGGATCATGGGTGTCCAGCGCGATCTCCACCGCGTGGGAGCGGTTCAGGGCGTTGACCTCCAGGCGTTTTTCGAGCATCCACACGGGATCGGAGGGCAACACGCCCTGGATGTGCAGCCCGCGCACCATGTGGCCCAGGGACGGCGACACCTTGTCGAGCCAGGGCGCCACGCGGTTGTCCAGGAACGTCCCCACCGTCTCCCTCAGCTCCGGCAGGAAGGACGGCTTCAGCGACGGATTGAAGTCCGGCATGGAAGCCAGGTTCAGCCGCTCCGTCACCAGTTCCAGCAGGGCGCGCGAGCGGATCACCTCGATCTGGCTGCGCACCTCGTCCTGGTCCACGGTGAGCCGGAGGCGCTCTCGCGCCTCGCCCACCACGGATTCCGGGGTCGTCGGCTTGATCAGCACCACCGACCACGCTGTGTAGCGGGGCTCCACCACGGCCAGGAACGCGACCGCCGCGCCCAGGAACACCAGCACGATCGCCAGCAGCAGCAGCTTGTGCCGCATGACCGGCTTCAGCAGATCGCCGACGGTGAGCGGACGGACGACCGCCCCCTCGTCGGTATCGGCATCGATCATCAGGTTCCGCGCCGTCATGGTGCAACCCCGCCCCCTTAACGCTCGGTTGGAACGCTCAACTGGCCCGCGCCAGCACCGGCCTGCCCGCAGCGCCCGTCATCTCGTCGTGGATCCAGCGGTAGGTCCGCTCCATCCCGTCCCGAAGGCGGATGCACGGCGCCCATCCGGCCCGCTCCATGATCAGGGTGTTGTCGCTGTTGCGGCCCCGCACGCCCTTGGGGGCGTCCGGCTTGTACCGGCGTTCCAGCTTGATCCCGGCGATGTCCTCGACGATGTCCACCAGCTGGTTGATGGTCACCAGCTCGTCGCTGCCGAGGTTCAGCGGCTCGCGGATGTCGCTGCGCATGATCAGACCGGTGCCGAACACGCAGTCGGCGATGTACATGAAGCTGCGGCTCTGCTCGCCGTCGCCCCAGATCTCGATGCTGTGGTCGCCCGACCGCTTGGCCTGGATCACCTTGCGGCAGATGGCCGCCGGCGCCTTCTCCCGCCCGCCGTCGTAGGTGCCGTGCGGGCCGTAGACGTTGTGGTAGCGCGCGATCCGCGTCACCAGCCCGAAATCCTCGCGGAAGTGGCGGCACATGCGCTCGCTGAACAGCTTCTCCCAGCCATAGCCGTCCTCCGGCATGGCCGGGTAGGCGTCCTCCTCGCGCAGCGGCACCACGGCGGCGTCGGTCTGCTTCTCGGCGGCGTAGACGCAGGCGGACGAGCTGAAGAAATAGCGCTCGACCCCGGCGTCGCGCGCCGCCATCAGCATGTGCGTGTTGATCAGCACCGACAGCATGCATTCGGCCTTGTGGGTCTCGATGAAGCCCATCCCGCCCATGTCGGCGGCGAGGTTGAAGACGTAGGCGGCACCCGAGCACGCCTCCCGGCAGGATTCGCGCAGCGACAGGTCCCGCCTCAGGCTCTCGGCCTCGGGGAACACCTGATACCAGTGTTCCATCGGCTTCACGTCGACGGCGCGCACCTGTCTGAACCCGTGATGGAGGAGGTCGGCGACCAGATGCCCGCCGATGAAACCGCCCGCGCCGGTCACCACGACCAGATTGTCCTTGTCCATCATCCGCCATGCTCCTTTAGGGGCTTTGTGCGTCGTCGTTCTCCCGGTCGCGGCTCAGTATCTCCTCAGGCCGAGGACCTGCGCGGCGATCGCGACGACGAACCGTGGATTGTTGGTGAGGTAGCGCCGCCACAGCCGGCGCGGTTCGCACGCCAGACGGAACAGCCATTCCATGCCCGCGCGCTGAAGGATGGCGGGGGCCTGGGGCTTGAGTCCGGCGTGGAAATCGAAGGCGGCGCCGACGCCGATCAGCACCGGCGCGTCCAGCAGAGGGCGGCTGGACGCCATCCAGGTTTCCTGCTTGGGCGTGCTCAGCCCGACCCAGACGATGTCGGCGCCGCTGGCGTTGATGGCCGCCGCGACGGACGCGGTTTCGGCGTCGGTGAGCGGACGGAAGGGCGGCGCATGGCTGCCGACGATTTGCGCGCCGGGAAAGCGGCGCAGCAGGTTGGCGCGCAGCAGGGCCAGCGTGCTCTCGGACGCCCCGTACAGGAAATGGCGATAGCCCTGCCCCTCGCCGTGCGCGAAGACCGACAGCATCAGGTCGGGGCCGTAGACCCTGCCGGCCTCGCGGTGGCCGGCGAACTTCAGCAGCCACGCGAGCGGCATGCCGTCCGGCGTCACCAGGCTGGCGGCGTTGTGGATCGCCCGGCACCGGGGATCGCGTTGGGATTCCATGACGCCGTGCACGCCGGTGACGCAGACGTAGCCGTGACGGCGGCCCTCCACCGCCGCGGCGATGGCGCCGGTGGCGGTGTCCAGGTTGAGGGCATCGACCCGCACGCCGAGAACGTTGATCCCGGCCCGCGGCGCCGGTCGCACGGATCCGTCCGGTTCGTTTCCGGGAACGTGACGCACGCTGAGGTTCTGGGTCAGATTCATCAGCCCCATGCCGCCTTCTCCGCACTTCGGGTCTGTTGGGCGCAGATCAGCCAGGAACTGGCTGGCCGTCCGGCTGTGTCCCGTTCGGCTGTGTCGTCGTGCTGCGGCCCGTCCGGAAGGGACGGCGGCCTCTCCCAGAACCGGACCGCCGCTCTCCCCGGATCCCGGCCCCGGCCCTGCGGTGTCACGACCGGTCCGAAATCGCGACCGTGGATTGATTGTGCGGAAGCCATCCCAGCCGGTAAATTCGCAATGCGAAGGATCGTCTTCGGACGGATGCCCGCGGCGACCCTACGGATTCCGGGCGAAGCGCGCGGGCGGGATGGGCGCTTCCCGTACCCCCATCGGCGGAGGGGAAAAACGGAAAGGGCCGGCAG
>JAEYOB010000859.1 GCA_023412175.1 Pseudomonadota bacterium
CGGGCGTCCAGGCCCGGAAGGCGAGCGGCGTGCCCCGGGGGCCCGACACCGGCAGCGCGGCGGTACGCCCGGCCTCATGGATATGGACGAGCAGCGGCAGGATGTCGAGTTCCGACCCCAACGGCCAGTAGCCCGCCAGCGGCCCGCCGGGCAGCGGCAGATCCGCCAGCACGCGCCCGCGCACCGCGTGCGAGGCGCGGCCACGGATGTCCGGATCGGTCACGGCGTCGCGCAGGGCCCGGGCGCGCAACCGGGCGGCGTCCTTGGCCTCACGCGGTTCGTTCATCGTTTCGCCAGGAAAATGGGGGTCTCGCCGGGAAATCGGGCGGCCAAAAACGTCGGATGGAGAGCACGGGGGAAACGGGTGGAAGGTGCCGCCTCGGCCGTTGGCCATGTTGCCTATCCTCCACGGCCTGCCAGTGCAGGTGGGCGCCATGTACCGAGACCACGGCCTCGGCAGGGACAGCTCCCAAGAGGTTAGGGTTATCGGCCCTGGGGATAATGCGACCTGACGCGCCAGGCAGCGACCTTCCTGTCCTATAACTAAGCGCGTTCGAGCCGCGCGGCAACCTCTTCGATGCGCCTGGCGATGGTATCCACGGCGGCGACCGCCTCCGCCTCCTCCGGCGTGGGGCCGGGCCTTGGCACCGAGAGCCCGCGGCCGCTCATGACCTCCTGCAACTCGTCCGCCAGCACCAGCGCGGTCACCATCAGCATCTGCACGTCCGAGCCCGACCGGCCGCCGCCGGTGACCTGCTTGAGCCGCCCGTCCAGATAGGCGGCGAGGTCGCGCAGGCGCTGCTCCTGCCCGTCCTCGCAATGGAGCTGATAGGACCGGTCGTTGACCTCGATGTCGACGAGCGCCATGGGGCTCAGTTCTCCAGAACGGTTTCCAGCCGGCCGATGGCGGCGGCCAGACGTTGCGAGGCCGCCTCGGCGTTCTGCACGGCGCGGGCCTCCTCCAGGCGGGCCTGGCGCAGCTCGTCGCCAAGCTCCTGCTCGCGGCGGAAGACGCGGACCTCGCGCGCGGAGGCGGCGATCTCCAGCCGGTCAACGGCTTTGCCCAGACGTTCGAGCGCGGTCTTCAAGCTTTCCATGGGGGTACCGGCAACCTCTTCGCAGGCGCACAACAGACGCTCCGTTACAGTTGGGTTGCCTCATTCGCGCCGTCAACCGAAAACGGGTGAAATTCCACCGCCCTCCCCAACCCCGCGCACTCCCGCCCCGCCCCAATCGCGGGTTGACCTGGGGGCGGCGGATCTGCATGTTGCGCCAAACCGCCGGGAGGCCCCTTGGGTCTGCCGCGCGGCCGGCTATTCTCGTTGTCGCGCGCACGCCGCAGGAACCCTCATCGATGTCCGCTCCCGCCGTTTCCCAGCAGACCATGGCCAACGCCATCCGCGCGCTCGCCATGGACGCCGACGAGGCCGCCAAGTCCGGCCACCCGGGCATGCCCATGGGCATGGCCGACGCCGCCACGGTTCTGTTCACCCGCTTCCTCAAGTTCGATCCGAAGAACCCGACCTGGCCCGACCGCGACCGGTTCGTGCTGTCGGCCGGTCACGGCTCGATGCTGATCTACGCGCTGGCCCACCTGACGGGCTACGAGCGCATGACCATCGACCAGCTGAAGCGCTTCCGCCAGCTGGGCAGCCTGACCCCCGGCCATCCCGAGGTCGATCCGGATCTGGGCATCGAGATGACCACCGGCCCGCTCGGCCAGGGCATCTCCACCGCCGTCGGCATGGCGCTGGCCGAGCGGATCGCCAACGCCCGCTTCGGCGACGGCCTGGTGGACCACTTCACCTACGTCATCGCCTCGGACGGCGACCTCCAGGAGGGCGTCAGCCACGAGGCGTGCTCGCTGGCCGGGCACCTGAAGCTGTCGCGGCTGATCGTGCTGTGGGACGACAACCACATCTCCATCGACGGCTCGACCGACCTCAGCTTCACCGACGATACGCCGGGCCGCTTCCGCGCCTACGGCTGGGACGTGCAGAGCGTGGACGGCCATGACCCCGAGGCGGTCGCCAAGGCCATCGAGGCGGCGCAGAAGACCGGCACCCCGTCGCTGATCGCCTGCCGCACCATCATCGGCAAGGGCGCGCCGAACAAGCAGAACACGCACGGCTGCCACGGCTCGCCGCTCGGCCTCGACGAGGTCAAGGCGACCCGCGAGAACCTGGGCTGGACGCACGAGCCGTTCGTCATCCCGACCGACGTGACCGACGCCTGGAAGGCCGCCGGCACCCGCGCGCAAGGCGCCTACAAGGACTGGGCCGGGCGCGTCGATGCCCTCGACGCCGCCCAGCGCGCCGCCTTCGAGGCTGCCATGTCGGGCGCGCTGCCGGCCGAACTGCCGTCGCTGATCGAGGCGTTCAAGAAGAAGGTCTCCGAGGAGAAGCCGAGCTGGGCCACCCGCGTCGCCTCGGGCAACGTGCTGGAGGTGCTGGTGCCGGCGGTGCCGGAGATGATCGGCGGCTCCGCCGACCTGACGCCGTCCAACAACACCAAGGTCAAAAACACCGCCGACGTGAAGGGCGCCGGCGAGTTCGACGGCCGCTACGTCCGCTACGGCGTGCGCGAGCACGGCATGGCGACGGTGATGAACGGCATGGCGCTGCACCGGGGCGTGATCCCCTACGGCGGCACCTTCATGCAGTTCGCCGACTACTGCCGCCCGGCCATCCGCCTGGCCGCCCTGATGAAGCAGCGCAGCATCTTCGTGATGACGCACGACTCCATCGGGTTGGGCGAGGATGGTCCGACGCATCAGCCGGTCGAGCATCTTGCAGCGCTGCGCGCCATTCCCAATCTCCTCGTGCTGCGGCCGGGCGATGCGGTGGAAACCGCCGAGTGCTGGCAGCTCGCCCTGGAGCGCGCGGACGGTCCGTCGGTGCTGGCGCTGACCCGCCAGAACGTGCCGACCCTGCGCACCGAGCACACCGCCGAGAACCGCTCGGCCCGCGGCGCCTACGTGCTGCTGGAGGCCGAGGGCGAGCGGCAGGTGACGCTGCTCGCCACCGGGTCCGAGGTGTCGCTGGCGGTGGAGGCCCGTGCGGCGCTCCAGGCCGAGGGCATCGGCACCGCGGTGGTCTCCATGCCGTCCTGGGAGCTGTTCGAGCGCCAGGATGCGGCGTACCAGGCACAGGTGCTGGGCACCGGCGTGCGGGTGGCCGTCGAGGCCGCGGCGCGGCTGGGCTGGGACCGCTGGCTGGGGTCGAACGGCGCCTTCGTCGGCATGACCGGCTTCGGCGAGTCGGCGCCGTACCAGGAGCTGTACAAGCACTTCGGCATCACCGCCGAGGCCGTCGCCAGCGCCGCCAAGGCGCGTCTGTAAAATCCGGGCCGCAAAGGCCCGTCTCTGACCGGTAGGATGGCCCCGGGTGTACCCCCCGGGGCCGCAACGACACACTGGAGGAAGTCATGGCAGTTCGGGTTGCGATCAACGGGTTCGGCCGCATCGGCCGTCTGGTGCTGCGGGCGATCTACGAGAGCGGCCGCAACGACGTCGAGGTGGTGGCGATCAACGACCTCGCCGACCTCGACACCAACGTGCACCTCCTCAAGTACGACAGCGTGCACGGCCGCTTCCCCGGCACCGTCGAGGCCAAGGACGGCAACCTCGTCGTCAACGGCCACGTCATCAAGGTCGTCCAGGAGCGCGACCCGACCAAGCTGCCGTGGGGCGAGCTGAAGGTGCAGGTCGCCATGGAGTGCTCGGGCATCTTCACCAAGCGCGCCGACGCCGCCAAGCACCTGGAAGCCGGCGCCGAGAAGGTGCTGATCTCCGCCCCGGCCACCGACGAGGACATCACCGTCGTCTACGGCGTCAACCACGACCAGCTCAAGGCCGAGCACCGCATCGTGTCGAACGCGTCGTGCACCACGAACTGCCTGGCCCCGGTGGCCTTCGTGCTGCACAACCTGATCGGCATCGAGAAGGGCTTCATGACCACGATCCACTCCTACACGGGTGACCAGCGGATCGTCGACACCAACCACAAGGACCTGCACCGCGCCCGCGCCGCGGCGCTGAACATGATCCCGACCTCGACCGGCGCCGCCAAGGCCGTGGGCAAGGTGCTGCCGGA